>JBDTOF010000118.1:0-3462 GCA_039933375.1 Chloroflexota bacterium | reverse complement strand
TCGTACAACGACAACTACGCCTTCAAGCTGATCCAGATCCTCAAGCGGGCCGGGGTGACGATCGTGGCCAACCCCCTCGACAACATCGTTCTGCAGGGTCGTTTCGATACGTACCCCAAGCGTCGCGGCATGACCCGGGTCAAGGAGCTCGATGCCGCGGGGATCAACGTGGCGTGCGGCCACGATTCGATCATGGATCCCTGGTATCCGCTCGGCCGCGGATCGATGCTCGATGCGCTGTCGATGCTCGTGCATGTCGGCCAGATGACCGGTCGAACGGAGCTGTATCGAGCCTACGAGATGATCACGACCAACGCGGCGAAGGCCGCCGAGGTCCCGTACGGGATAGAGGAGGGAATGCCAGCGAACTTCGTTGTCTTCGATTGCACCGATGAGGCGGAGGCGATCCGCCTGCGACCCGCTGCCAGATTGGTCGTCCGCCTCGGCCGCGTGGTCGCGGAGACCGAGCCATCCCGCAGCGTCGTGCACCGCGAGGGAACGAGCAGCCCGGTCACGTTCACGAAGGGATAGGGAGGCAAGGTATGACCACAAGTTCCATGCCCAGGATGGGCGACATGCCCACGCGTGAGGGTGACCTCACGATCGAGAGCCGAGGGATCGAGCCGATCCCGGAAGCATCTCGTTACGGCTCCGTCAATCGCGTCTTCACGGTTTGGTTCACGCCGAACCTCGTGCCGGCGGCGTTCTTCATCGGCCTGCTCGCGGCGGCGCCATTCCTCCAGGTCGGGTTCACGACGGGACTCATCGCGATCGTCGTGGGTAACCTGATTGGCGCGACGCTCGTCGGTCTGCTGAGCCAGATGGGCCCGGCGACAGGGATGGCCCAGGTCCCACTCTCGCGGCTTGCCTACGGCAAGTCGATCGTCGTCCCAGGCATCCTCAACTGGATCAGTTGCATCGGTTGGGATGGGATCAACTCCGTTTTCGGGGCCGCAGCCCTGTCCATCCTGACGGGTCTGCCCTTCATCGGCTCGTTGGTCATCCTCGTCGTCATCCAGGCGCTCCTGAGCATCGTGGGGCACGAGGCGATCCATCTGTTCGAGAAGTGGATGGCAATCGTCCTCGGGGTCATGTTCGCGATCCTGACGGTCGCAATCGCGGGTCAGGCCTCGACCGGCATTGCCCGTGTCGATGGCATGACCGGCCAGGACGGGCTCGGCGCATTCGTGCTCTTCGCGTCGATCACGGCGAGCTTCGTCGTTGCCTGGGGTCTGTATGCGTCCGACTACAGTCGCTACCTGGCCCCGACCGCATCGAAGTCCAAGGTCTTCTGGTTCACGGTTCTCGGCCTGACCCTCTCGGCCGGCTGGATCGAGACCCTGGGCCTACTCGTCGCGGACAAGGCGTCGGGCGGCGCGGTCGACACCATCAACTCGATCCTGTCCGGCTCCATCCTCGCCCCACTGGCGATGCTCGCCATCGCGATCGGCACGATCGCCGTCAACGCGATGAACGACTACACGGGATCGCTTTCCATCCAGGGCGCCGGCCTCCGGATCCCGCGGGTCTACTCGGCAATCGCCGTCGCGATCCTCGGCTTCCTGTTCACGCTCTACCTGAACTCGGGTGACCTCGTCGGGAAGTTCGAGGGATACCTGCTGTTCATCATCTACTGGGTGACGCCCTGGGCCGGCGTCGTATTGGCCGACTGGTGGATGCGCGGGGGCAAGGCCGACGTATCGCGCCTGGCCGACTACGCGAGCCTGCCGTCCGGCTTCGCCGGCCTGGCGTCGTTGATCATCGGCTTCGTGGTGTCCCTGCCGTTCGGGACGTCGCCCTTCGGTGACGAGATCGCGAAGGCGACGGGCCTGCCCATCAACGGCCTGGCGGCCCAGCTGCACTACGCCGACATCGCCTACGTCGTGGGCTTCGTCGTGGCGTTCGGTGTCTACTGGGTCCTCGCGAAGGCGATGCCCAGCAAGGCGTGATCCGCACCCGACATCGTGAATCGTTCACGTTGCGAGTCGTCTCAAACGGGGCCGCTCAGCTCATGTTCGAGGGCGCCTCGGCGACCTTCGGCCAACGCCGCGCGATCGCCTCATCGGCCCTCCGGCAGGACGGGCGGCACGTGCTGCATAGGCTCGAGTGCCAGGGTGGCGACGTGGGCGGCGATCTCCTCGCCGGTCGCAATCCACAGGCCGTCGATCTCACGGGCGCGGGCCATGAGGTTCCCGAGGGCAGCGGCCCGCGATGCCCGTCCGGAGATGAACGGGTGGTTCGTCAGCATGAACAGCCCGCCTTCCTCGACGAGCGCCTCGAGCTCGAGAGTCCAGCGCGCGATGAGCTCGGCTGGGCTGGCAATGACGCCCGAGCCGGTGATGCCCGGCAGGTAGTTGTACGGCTCCCAGTCGTCCAGACCCCAGTGCGCGGGCAACTCCACGATGGTCGGCGCATCGGGTTGGCGGCCGGTCGCCAACAGGTAGGGGTGGTCCGCATCCATGAGCCCGCTTTCATAGCGGAACCCATGCCGCGCGAGGAGGGCTGGCAGCCGATACGAGAGTTCCCACATCGGGGCGCGGTAGCCGACGGGCCGGATCCCGGCAACGGTATCGAGGGCTTCGAGCCCACGGAGCAAGCGACGCTCCTCGGTGGCCTCGTCGGTGGCCGACCTGGCGCCCTCGTGGAGATACCCGTGATGGCCGATCTCGTGACCCGTGTCGCGGATCGAGCGGATGACCGTCGGCCAGCGCTCGGCGGTATAGCCCGGGACGAAGAAGGTGGAGCGAATCCGCTGCCGATCGAGCAGACGGAGCAGGCGAGGAACCCCGGTCCGCGGCCCGTAGGCCTGGTGGCTCATGACATCGAGCCAGCCGGCAGCCGCAGGCTGCTCGAACAGGACTGGACTCTCGGCATCCACGTCGAAGGTGAAGCAAGCCGCGGCCCGGATCCCGGATGGCCACTGGAACCCGGGAGGCATCGGCGAGCGCCAGGGCTCGTCTCCCGGCCCGGAGGCCTTGTCCGGCATCACGCGTCCCGCCGATGGACCGCCACGAGCGATAGCATCTCGTAGGCCAGGTTCGCCGCGAGCGTCGCGGTCTGGCCGGCCGGGTCGTAGGCCGGGATGACCTCGACGACGTCGAAGCCAACGAAGTCGATGCCGGTCAGGCCGCGCAGGACGACGAGCATGTCGTGGGCGGATGGACCGCCCGCCTCCGGTGTGCCGGTACCGGGTGCGTAGGCTGGGTCGACGACATCGATGTCGAAGCTGATGTACGCGGGTCGGTCGCCGACTCGTTCCTTGATCCGCGCCGCCACCGCGGCCGGTCCCATTCCGAACACGTCCTCGGTCGTGAGGTAATCGAGTCCCAGCTCGGTCCGGAGCCCGGTCCAGTCCTCGGGACCGTAGAGCGAGCCGCGCAGGCCCACCTCGATGGAATGCGCCGTATCGACGAGGCCCTCCTCGATGGCACGGCGCATCCACGTTCCATGGTTGTGCTTCTC
>JBDTOF010000117.1:0-1813 GCA_039933375.1 Chloroflexota bacterium | reverse complement strand
GTGAAGCAGGTGAACGCTGGTGCGCATGACAGGATCCTAGCGCGCGGAAGGCCGCGGCGGCTCTAGGATTCGGGGATGCCTGCCAGGACTGAATTCGCCGATGTGATCCTGTTCGGCGGCCGCATCAGGACGATGGACCGGTCGAGATCAATCGTTCCGGCCATCGCCGTGGCCGCAGGTCGCGTAATCGACCTCGGTTCCGACGGCGATGTGCTGGCTCGGCGAGGCCCTCGGACCCGCGTAGTCGATCTCCGGGGCCGGAGCGTCGTACCTGGGTTCACCGACGCCCATGTCCACCCCGTTTCAGCGGGACTGCGGCATATCCAGTGCGACCTCGATCGATTCTCGACCGAGAGCGAGCTCCTCGACGCGATCTCGGCCTACGGGCGGCTGAACCCGGAGCGTCCCTTGATCTCCGGCGACGGCTGGTCCATGGAGACCTTTCCTGGCGGCATCGCCCGGCGCGAGACGCTGGACCGGATCATCCCGGACCGACCGGTGATCCTGTACACCCGGGATGGCCACGGCGCCTGGGTCAACTCGCGGGCGCTCGAGCTGGCCGGGATCACGGCCGCCACCCCCGATCCCCCCAACGGCAAGATCGAACGAGACCCGGACGGAACGCCGGTCGGCATGCTCCAGGAGTCGGCGATGGACCTCGTTGGCGACCTCGTCCCACGGCACACTTCGGCAGAGCTCGAGTCGGCCATCCTGGCGGCGCAATCGGAGCTCCATGCGATGGGCATCGTCGGCTGGCAGGACGCGAGTGTCGACCCGGCAGAGCTGGACGCGTATCGCTCGGTCGCACGCAGTGATGCGCTGACCGCTCGGGTTGTGGCGGCACTCAGCATCGACGAACTCGACGCATTCGGCGGCATCGACGGGCTCGTGGACGCCCGCGAGGCCGTTTCCGCCGATGCCCGGGCGGCGGGCGATCACGACAACCCGGGCCCCCGCCGGCTCGCGGCGTCGTCGATCAAGTTCTGGGTCGACGGCGTGATGGAGAATCGAACCGCGGCGCTCCTCACGCCCTACCTCGATCCATCCGGAAACCCGACCGCGGAGACCGGATTCTCAAATCGCAAGCCCGATGAACTCAACCGGCTCTCGATCGAGCTCGATGCGCGCGGGTTCCAGCTCCATTACCACGCCATCGGCGACCGGGCGGTCCGGGAATCGCTCGACGCGATCGAGGCCACCCGGCGAGCCAACGGCGTCCGCGACGCGCGCCACCACATCGCCCATATCCAGCTGATCCACCCCGCCGACATCTCGCGATTCGTGGCCCTCGATGCCGTGGCCAATGCCCAACCGTTGTGGGCGGTTCACGAGACCCAGATGGACGAGCTCACGATTCCGCTTCTGGGATCCGAGCGCGCTGGCTGGCAGTACCCGTTCAAGTCGCTGCTCCGGGCCGGGACCCGAATGGCGTTCGGATCGGACTGGACCGTCAGCACGGCCGAACCATTCCCGCAGCTCGAGGTCGCCGTTCGGCGTGTCTGGCCCGAGGACCGCGACGCCGCGCCGTTCTTCCCGGCTGAGCGGCTCACCCTCGACGAGGGACTGTTTGCGGGGACGGTCGGGTCAGCGTTCGTCAACCGTCAGGACGATGCGGGCTGGCTCGGTATCGGGCGAATGGCCGACCTGGTCGTCCTGGACCGTGATCTCGAGGCGACCGATGTCGGTCCACTTGCGGCGACCCGGGCCGTGGCGACGATGATCGGTGGAGCGTTCGTCTTCGAGGCGACCGCGCTCGAAGTGGGCTGAGGCGGGCTGGCTCAGGACGGAAGGTCGGACGGGCGATCGATATCGA
>JBDTOF010000116.1:0-40735 GCA_039933375.1 Chloroflexota bacterium | reverse complement strand
GGCCGCACCGTCGGCGCTGGCGCGATCACGAGCATCACCGAGTAACCGATGGCAAAGCAGCGAATTCGGATCCGCCTCAAGGCCTACGACCACCGACTGCTCGATCAGTCGGCGGCGCAGATCGTCGAGACGGCGCAGCGCACCGGTGCCGACATCATCGGTCCTGTGCCGCTGCCGACGCGGATCGAGAAGTTCACCGTCCTCCGCTCGCCCTTCATCGACAAGGACAGCCGGGAGCAGTTCGAGATCCGCACCCACAAGCGGCTCGTGGACATCCTGGATCCGTCGTCCAAGACCGTCGATGCCCTGATGCGCCTCTCGCTTCCAGCGGGCGTCGACATCGAAATCAAGATGTGATGAGTACCCACATGACCCTCATCGCCGCTGGTTCGCGCACAGCGCAAGGCGGTGCCGAGCACGTGAGCGAGCGCACTTCAAACGTGCGTGAGCGAGGGTGCGCAGGCGCCAACGCCGCGATGGGCCGGAGCTGCGAGCGATGAGTATCGGATTGATCGGCCGCAAGGTCGGCATGACCCAGGTGTTTCAGCCGGACGGCACGATGGTTGCGGTGTCCGTGTTGAAGATCGCCCCCAACACGGTCACGAAGCTTCGAACGTCGGACCGGGATGGCTACACGGCCGTCCAGCTCGGGACCGAAGAGAAGAAGAAGCTCAACAAGCCAGACGCCGGCCAGCTCAAGGGCCTCCCGAGCGTCGGGACGATCCGCGAATTCCGGATGGACGACCTGAGCGGCTATGAGGTCGGCCAGACGATCGACATTGCCGACCTGTTCGCCGCTGGCGATCTCGTCGACGTGACGGGCATCTCCAAGGGCAAGGGGTTCGCCGGACACATCAAGCGGCACCACTTCGCCCGCGGACCCAAGACCCACGGTTCGGACCACCACCGCGCCCCCGGTTCGATTGGTCCGGGCACGACGCCCGGACGCGTCTACCGGGGCCTCAAGATGGCCGGCCACATGGGCGACGAACAGGTGACGACCAAGAAGGTCAAGGTCGTGCAGGCCGACACGGATCGGCACCTCCTGCTCATCAAGGGCACGCTCCCGGGCTCCCGGGGCAGCCTGATCCTCGTGAAGAAGGCCTGATCGATGCCGCAGACAACCCTGTTCGATCGGACTGGCGCCTCAGTGGGCAGCGTCGAGCTCAATGACGAGCTCTTCGATGCGCCCATCAACGAGGCCGTCCTCCACCAGGTCGTGACCGCCCAGCTGGCCGCAAAGCGGATCGGCACCCACGACACAAAGACGCGCGGCGAAGTCCGCGGCGGCGGCGCAAAGCCGTATCGCCAGAAGGGCACTGGTCGCGCCCGCCAGGGCACGCGGTCCGCGCCGCATTTCCGCGGTGGTGGGGCCGTGTTCGGTCCACACCCGCGCTCCTATGAGCAGCGACTGCCAAAGAAGATGCGCCGCCTGGCCCTGCGCGGTGCGCTGACGGCCAAATTCGGAGACGAAGCGATCCGCGTCGTGGACTCATTCGCGATGGAGCAGATCAAGACCAAGGACTTCCTCGGGGTCATGGCCGCGCTCAACGCGACGGGCCGGATCCTGGTGGTTGCGCCGACATCCAATGACCAGCTCCGACTGTCCGCCCGGAACCTGCCCATGGTGGTGGTCATCCTGGCCGACTCGCTCAACGTGGTCGACCTCATCAAGGCGGACACGATCGTGATCGAGCAGCCTGCCCTCGCCCGCATGGAGGAGGTGTACCTGTGAGCGCCCTCACCGCTCCCGAGATCATCCTCCGACCAGTCATCAGCGAGAAGTCGATCGACATGGCGGGCCGCGGCAAGTACACCTTCGCCGTGCATAACGACGCCAACAAGATCCAGATCAAGGCGGCCATCGAGGAGCTGTACAAGACGGACAAGGTCACCGTGGTGGCCGTGAACGTCGTGACCAAGCAGCCCGGAACGAAGACGACCGGCACTCGCCGCGGGCGGACGACTGGCCGCATCTCCGGATGGCGCAAGGCCATCGTGACCCTGGCCCCCGGCCAGAAGATCCAGTTCTTCGAGGGGGTGTAGGCATGCCACTTCGCGGCTACAAGGCCACCTCGCCGGGTATGCGGCAGATGACTCGCTCGACCTTCGAGGAGATCACCACCGACCAGCCGCATAAGCCCCTGCTGGAGCCGCAGACGCGCGGGTCCGGGCGCAACAACGCCGGTCGACTGACCGTCCGCCATCGCGGCGGCGGCGAAAAGCAGCACTACCGCCGGATCGACTTCAAGCGCGACAAGTTCGGCGTGCCGGCACGCGTCGCGACCGTCGAGTACGACCCGAACCGGTCCGCCCGGATCGGTCTCCTCCACTACCGCGACGGCGAGAAGCGCTACATGCTCCTGCCGCACGGCATGAAGGTGGGCGACGTGGTCCTCTCGGGGCCCGCGGCCGAGGCGCGCGTCGGTAACGCGCTGCCGATCGCCAAGATCCCGCTCGGCACCACGATCCACAACATCGAGCTCGTGCCCGGCAAGGGCGGCCAGATCGTCAGGTCGGCCGGCGTGTCGGCTCAGCTCCTCGCCAAGGAAGGGGACATGGCGCAGGTGCGCCTGCCCTCGGGTGAGGTTCGCCGGGTCAGCATTCGGTGCATGGCCACGGTCGGCCAGGTCGGCAACATCGAGCACGAGAACCAGAACATCGGCAAGGCTGGCCGCGCCCGCCACATGGGCCAGCGCCCCGAAGTCCGCGGTGTGGTCATGAACCCGCGCGACCACCCCCACGGCGGTGGCGAGGGCAAGTCCCCGACGGGGATGCCGCCCAAGACACCGTGGGGCAAGCCCGCCATGGGATATCGAACCCGGCGTGGCAAGACCACAAGTCGACTGATCGTCCGCTCTCGGCATCGGAAGTAGGGGGGAGGTAGAGAATGTCCCGTTCAATCAAGAAGGGCCCGTTCATCGAGGCCCGCCTCCTCGGCCGGATCGAGGAAATGAACCGCCGCAGCGAGAAGAAGGTCGTCAAGACCTGGTCCCGCGCATCGGTCATCTTCCCGACCTTCATCGGCCATACGGTCGCCGTCTACAACGGCCGCAAGCACGTCCCGGTCTACGTGACCGAGAACATGGTTGGCCACCGGTTTGGTGAGTTCGCCCCCACCCGCACGTATCGCGGGCACGGCAAGCACACCGATCGGTCGGCGAGCCCGAAGTAGGAGCGGCCCACCGTGCGCGTATCCGCAACCGCCAAGTACCTCCGGGGCTCCACCCGGAAGGCCCGCCTGATCGTTCAGGCGATCAAAGGCCGTCCCGTGGAGGAGGCCGCCGCTGCGCTCCGCTTCATGCCTCAGCACGCCGCCAAGGACGTTGCCAAGGTGCTGAAGAGCGCAACGGCCAATGCAGAGAACAACCTGAACATGGCTGCCGATGAGCTGATCGTCCTCGACGCCCGGGCGGACGAGGGACCCGCGATCAAGCGCTGGCGGCCACGAGCCCAGGGTCGGGCGTTCCCGATCCACAAGCCCCAGACGCACATCACCGTGACCGTCGGAAACCGGGAGGCCTGATCGATGGGACATAAGGTCCACCCGTACGGCTTCCGCCTCGGGGTAACGCGCACGTGGACGGCCAAGTGGTTCCACGTCAAGGAATACACCGCCCTCCTCCAGGAGGACATCACCATCCGCCGGCTCGTCGAGCAGCGGCTCGCCAACGCGAGCGTCAGCGGCCTCGAGATCGAACGGAACTTCGGCCAGGTGACCGTCACGGTTCATACGGCGAAGCCGGGCATCGTGATCGGCAAGGGCGGACAGAACGTCGAGATTCTGCGCCAGCAGATCACCGGCCTGACCAAGCGCAAGGTCAAGCTGGAAATCAAGGAGATCCGTCAGCCGGAGCTCGACGCCTACCTCGTGGCGATGAACATCAGCCAGCAGTTGAGCCGACGCATCGCCTTCAAGAAGGCCATCAAGCAGTCCATCCAGCGATCCATGAAGGCTGGTGCCAAGGGCGTCAAGATCATGGTCTCGGGACGCCTCGGCGGCGCCGAGATGGGCCGTCGCGAGTGGGACAAGGAAGGCCGCATCCCGCTCGGGACGCTCCGGGCGGACATCAGCTACGGGCAGGTTCACGCTCACACGACCTACGGCCGGATCGGCGTCAAGGTCTGGATCTACCGCGGCGACTTCGCACCAGAGCGCCAGCCCGCGCCAGCTGCGTCGATCGGACAGGGGGCCTAGACAATGCTCCTTCCGAAGCGCGTCAAGCACCGCAAGGTCATGCGCGGTCGCATGTCCGGACAGGCGAAGGGCGGCCACTATGTCGCCTTCGGTGAGTACGGGCTGGCCACGCTGGAACCCGCCTGGATCACGAGCCGCCAGATCGAGGCGGCCCGGCGCGCCATGACCCGATCGGTCAAGCGCGGTGGCAAGATCTGGATCCGGGTTTTCCCTGACAAGCCAGTGACCAAGAAGCCAGCCGAGACCCGGATGGGTTCCGGCAAGGGCGCGCCCGACCATTGGGTCGCGGTCGTGAAGCCCGGGCGGATCCTTTTCGAGATGGCCGGAGTCGGCCGCGAGGAGGCCACCGAGGCCATGCGTCTCGCGAGCCACAAACTTCCCGTGGCCACGCGCGTCATCGTCAAGGAGATTGCAGTGACGGAGGGGTCCGATGACTGACATCGGAAAAGTCCGTGAGCTGTCCGACTCCGAGCTCGAGCAGGCGCTTCGCGATGCGAAGCAGGACCTCTGGAGCGCCCGGTTCGCACTGTCCACCCGACAGCTGAATGACACGAGCACGATTCCGCAGACCCGACGCCGGATTGCCCGGATCCTGACGGTCCAGCGCGAGCGGCTCACCCCGCAGGCGGCGTCGGCCACCAGCAAGTCGGCGTGAGGAATTCGACCATGCAAACACCAGTGACTCCCGAACGCGGCCAGCGCAAGACCAAGACCGGTCGCGTCGTCAGCGACAAGATGGACAAGACGATCGTCGTGTCCGTTGAACGCCTGGCGCAGCACCGTCTCTACAAGCGCGTCATCCGCCTGTCAACCAAGTTCAAGGCTCACGACGAGACGAACAGTGCCCACGTTGGCGACACCGTTCTGATCGAGGAGTCTCGGCCCTTGTCGGCAACAAAGCGATGGCGTCTCGTGAGTGTCGTTCAGCGCGCCGGTGACCACGGCTCGACGGCCGATATGGTCGCCGACGAGGCTGCTGTGTCCGAAGCAATCCACGGGGCGGCTCATCCGGGACGTGTGCGCCATGAGGACTCCGAGAGCGCCGACGCCGACGCCACTGACGCCGCAGACGCGGCCGGGGAGGATGCGTGATCCAGCCGCAGTCACGCCTGAAGTGCGCCGACAACACCGGCGCCCGGACCATCCAGTGCATCCGGGTGATGGGTCGTTCCCTCAAGACCACGGCCGGTGTCGGTGACGTGATCATCGCCAGCGTCAAGCAGGCGATTCCGAACGCCGCCGTCAAGAAGGGCGATGTCGTCCGAGCGGTGATCGTCCGGACCGCCAAGGAATACGGGCGCCCCGACGGCAGCTATATCCGTTTTGACGAGAACGCCGCCGTCCTCATCAACAACCAGGGCAATCCCCGAGGGACACGCATCTTCGGACCGGTTGCCCGCGAACTACGAGACCGTAACTACATGAAGATCGTCTCGCTCGCCCCGGAGGTGCTGTGATGGCCCGGGTCTACGAGCATGGCCGCCCGACCCGGGTCCCCGAGATCCGTCGCGGGGACACGGTCGTCGTCATCGCCGGCAAGGACCTTGGGAAGCGCGGCAAGGTGGAGCGGGTGATCCGCCGCACTGCGAGCGCCTCCGCCCTCCGCGTGCCGTTCCGTCGTGGTACCAACACGAGCGGGACGACCGTTGTCGTCGAAGGTCTCAATATCGCCAAACGACACACCAAGCCGCGACAGAGCGCTGGCCGGACGGACCGCGTGCCAAAGGTCCAGCAGGGCGGCATCCTCGAGATCGCGATGCCCCTCGATGTTTCGAAGGTCATGGTGGTCTGCCCCAGCTGTGACACGCCGACCCGGATCGGACACGCGACCCTCGAAGATGGTCACCGCATCCGGACCTGTGCGCATTGCGGCAAGGCGCTGGAGGTGACGGCATGATTGTCAGCAACCTCCGGGACCGCTATCAGGCCGACGTCGTGCCAGGCCTCCAGAAGCAGTTCAGCTACGTCAATCCGATGCAGGTGCCGCGACTCGAAAAGATTGTCGTGAACATCGGCCTCGGCGAGGCGTTGACCAACGCCAAGGCCGTCGATGCGGCCGTCAAGGACCTTGCCCAGATCGCCGGCCAGAAGCCGATCGTGACGAAGGCCAAGCGCTCGATCGCCCAATTCCGCGTCCGGACGGGTAACCCGATCGGCGTCAAGGTGACCCTGCGCGGCCAGCGGATGTGGGACTTCCTCGAGCGGTTCACGCTCCTGGCATTGCCCCGTATCCGCGACTTTCGCGGCGTGCCAGGTCGGTCGTTCGACGGGCGTGGCAATTACACCATCGGACTCAGGGAGCAAATTGCATTCCCCGAGGTCGATTACGACAAGGTTGACCGTCTCCGCGGAATGGAGATCACCATCGTGACAACGGCAAAGACCGACGAGGAGTCCCGGCGAATGCTGGAACTGCTCGGCATGCCGTTCGCCTCGTAGGCGCGGGGAGGAGACCATGGCCAAGAAATCGATGATCGCAAAGGCGAAGCGAACGCCGAAGTTCCCCGTCCGCGGCTACCACCGCTGTACGGTCTGCGGACGGCCGCGGGCATTCATGCGCCGGTTCGCTCTTTGCCGCATCTGCTTCCGGGAGCGCGCCCTCGTCGGCGAGCTGCCGGGCGTCACAAAGTCGAGCTGGTAGGAAGCCGATGAACATTTCCGATCCAATCGCCGACATGCTCACCCGGGTGCGCAACGCCTCGCGGGCGCGCCATCTCGAGGTGGCCGTTCCGGCATCGCGGACCAAGCGGGAGATCGCCCGAATCCTCAAGACCGAGGGCTTCATTGCCGAGTGGACCGAGGAGCAGGCGGGGCCGGGCACCGTCATCCGGATGACGCTCAAGTACGTCGACGGCAAGGTGCCGGTCGTCTCGGGCCTGAAGCGAATCAGCAAGCCCGGTCTGCGTGTGTACGCGGGCAAGACCGACATTCCGCGCGTCCTGGGTGGACTCGGTATCGTTATCGTCAGCACGAGCCAGGGGATCATGACCGGCGCGCAGGCTCGCAAGGCCCAGCTCGGCGGCGAAGTCCTGGCCTTCGTCTGGTAGGCCGACGATGTCACGTATCGGACGCCTTCCCGTTCCCGTGCCGAGCGACGTCGATGTCACCATCGACGGCTCTCACGTCACGGTCAAGGGGCCCAAGGGCACACTGAATCGAACGCTTCACCCCGAGATGCTGGTGTCTCGCGAGGACGCGACGATCGTCGTCGCCCGCCCGAGCGAACAGAAGATGCACAAGCAGCTCCATGGGCTGACGCGAACGCTCGTGAACAACATGGTCGTGGGCGTGACGACTGGGTACCGCAAAGGCCTCGAGATCACCGGAGTCGGCTATCGAGCCGTGCTCGTCGGCCAGAAGCTCCAGCTCAGCCTGGGCTACAGCCACACGATCGAGATCGACCCGCCGGTCGGCATCAGCTTCGAGGTGGAGACACCCACGCGGCTCGCCGTCGTGGGTATTGACAAGGAACTCGTCGGACAGGTGGCCGCAAAGGTGCGAGCCACCCGCAAGCCGGAGCCCTACAAGGGCAAGGGCGTGCGGTACGCCGGCGAGGTGATCCGCCGCAAGGCCGGCAAGGCCGGCAAGGTCGGCGGAAAGAAGTAGGAATCAGAGGACGATAAGGATGACGCAGGTCGCCAGCCGCGGCGCCGCACGCCGCAAGCGCCACGAACGGATTCGCCTCCACCTGGAGGGGGGTCCTGAGCGCCCGCGCCTTGCGGTCTTCCGGAGCATCAATCACATCTACGCCCAGGTCATCGACGACACGTCGGGTCGTACGCTTGCTGCCGCATCGTCCGTGGAGAAGGAGCTTCGCTCCGCGACCGGGACGAAGTCGCAGGGGGCGGCGGCGGTCGGCCAGCTTCTCGCCTCGCGCGCGAAGTCGGCTGGCGTCGAACGTGTGGTCTTCGACCGCGCAGGGTATCGATATCACGGGCGCGTCAAATCGCTCGCCGAAGCGGCCCGCGAGGCCGGACTCGACTTCTAAGGAGCTGACGTGGCACGAATCGATCCGAACAAACTGTCGCTCGAAGAGCGCGTCGTCCAGATCAACCGGGTGGCCAAGGTCGTCAAGGGCGGCCGGCGCTTCAGCTTCAGCGCGGTCATCGTCGTCGGTGATGGTGCGGGCCACGTCGGGGTCGGTCTCGGCAAGGCCGGCGAAGTTCCCGAGGCGATCCGAAAGGGCGTCGAGGACGCCAAGAAGAACCTGATCCGGATCCCCATGGTCGGGACGACCATCCCGCACGAGATCAAGGTCGAATACTCCGCCAGCAGCGTCCTGCTCAAGCCTGCCTCGCAGGGCACCGGCGTGGTCGCCGGCGGCTCCGTTCGCGCGGTCGTCGAGTCGGCAGGTATCCGCGACATCCTTTCGAAGGTCCACGGGTCGACCAACCCCGTGAACGTCACCCGGGCGACGCTCGAGGCCCTCCGCAGCCTTCATTCGGCCGAGGAGCTTGGTGCCCGTCGTGGCGTCGTCCTCCGCAGCCGGATCGCGGGCCAGCCCGCCGGGGAGGCCAACCGTGCCCGGTAAGATCCGCGTCACCCAGGTCAAGAGCACGATCGGGCATATCGCCCGCAACCGCGCCACTGTCCGGGCCCTGGGCCTGCACAGGATTGGCAGCACGGTCGTCGTCGTCGACAACGACGCGACCCGCGGCATGGTCCGTCAGGTCCGGTTTCTCGTATCCGTCGAGGAGCTCGGAGCCGCCGAGTCCCAGGAGAAGGAATGAAGCTGCACGATCTCCGGCCCGCGCCGGGTTCTCACCCCAAGAAGCGCCGCGTCGGCCGCGGAATCGCAGCCGGTCAGGGCAAGACTGCCGGACGCGGCACCAAGGGCCAGAAAGCGCGAGCCGGCGGGAAGATCCCGGCCTGGTTCGAAGGCGGCCAGACTCCACTCCATGTCCGCATTCCGAAGCTTCGTGGCTTCAAGAACCCCTTCAAGATCGACTACGAAGTCGTCAACATCGGGGCGATTGACGCGCTGATCGAGCGCGGGGTCCTCGAGCCGGGAGACATGCCCGGCGCCAAGAAGTCCAAGGCGGCAGCGCCGATGACCGTGAATCAGGAGATCCTGCGTGCCGCCGGCCTGGTCCGGAGCCTAAAGAAGCCCATGAAGATCCTGGGCCACGGCGAGATCCGGGCCGCGCTGTTCGTCGTTGCCGATGCGATCACTGCGTCGGCGCGCACGAAGATCGAGGCTGCGGGCGGATCGGTGTCCATCCTTGAAGTCCCGACCGCGGCGTATGCCGCGCTTGGCCTCGCCGACGACGCGCCCGCCGATTCCACCGCTGCCGACGCTGCCGACGACACACCCGCGGATCCCGCACTGGAACCATCGATGGCCGAAGCGGATCCGGGCGCGCCGGACGACGCCTCCGCTGACCAATCCGTGCCCGACGCGACGGACGACTGACCGTGTTCGAGTCCCTGCTCAATGCCTTCCGCGCGCCCGATATCCGGCGCCGGCTGCTGTTCGTCCTGGGGATCCTGATTGTCTATCGCCTGCTTGCCCAGGTCCCGCTCCCGGGCGTGGATCGAACGCAGCTCGCGGCCTTCTTCGAACGGAATACCGCGTTCGGGGTCATCGACCTGTTCGCAGGCGGTGGCCTGTCGCAGTTGTCCGTAGTGGGCCTCGCGATGAACCCGTACATCAATGCGTCGATCATCATGCAGCTGATGCAGGGCGTCATTCCGTCCCTCCAGGCCCTCAGCAAGGAAGGCGAGTACGGGCGCCAGAAGCTCAACCAGTACACCCGCTACCTGACGATCCCGATGGCCATGCTCCAGGCCTTCGGCATCCTGTCGGCGCTGAACGCGGACGGCATCATCGTCGGCGGCTTCGGGCTCGGCAACGCGATGTCGTGGGTCCAGATGGTCTCCATGACGGCCGGCGCCGTGATCCTGATGTGGCTCGGCGAGCTCATCACCGAGAAGGGGATCGGCAACGGAATCAGCTTCATCATCTTTGCCGGCATCGTCAGCCGCGCCCCGGCGGCCGTGAGCGGCCTGCTCGGCGGGGGCAACCAGATCCGCGACATCGTGCTCTTCGCGGTCCTGGCGATCGTTGCTGTTGGCGTCATCATCTACATCCAGGAAGGCCAGCGCCGGATCCCGATCCAGTACGCCAGTCGCGTCCGGGGTCGGCGGATGTACCAGGGCGGACAGACCTTCCTGCCCCTTCGGGTCAATCTGGCCGGGGTCATTCCGATCATCTTCGCGGTCTCCATCCTCCAGTTCCCGGCCCAGCTTGCCCTGTACTTCTCGTACTCCGCGGTCCAGGGCGTTCGGGACGTGGCGACTGCCATCGCCGGGTTCCTGTCCTCCACGACGCCCCAGTACGCCCTGCTCTACTTCCTCCTGACGATTGGATTCACCTACTTTTACACGGCATTCACCTTCAAACCCGACGAAACTGCGGAGCAGCTCCGCAAGAACGGCGGGTTCATCCCCGGAATCCGGCCGGGTCGGCCGACCCAGGACTATCTCGCCCGGGTCGTGTCCCGAATCACCCTCGCCGGAGCCCTCTTCCTGGGAACGGTCGCCGTTGCCCCGGTACTCGCAGGTGTGCTTGACCCGTCGCTCCAGGGCTTCGCCCTTGGCGGAACGGGCCTGCTGATCGTCGTGTCGGTGGTGGTCGAGACGATGAAGCAGATCGAGGCCCAACTGATGATGAGGAACTACGAGGGCTTCATCCGGTGATCATCGTCGTGCTGCTCGGCGCCCCAGGCGCCGGGAAGGGCACGCAGGCGGCGGTGCTTGCGGACCGCCTCGAGATCCCGCACATCGCGACCGGGGATCTGTTCCGTCTCGCCATCCGCGAGGAGACGCCTGTCGGACTCGAGGCCAGGAGCTACATCGATGCAGGGCAGCTCGTGCCTGACGCGGTCACGATCCGCATGCTCGAGGAGCGTCTTCGGGAGCCGGACGCACGGGACGGCGCGATCCTCGACGGTTTTCCCCGGACGGCCATCCAGGCCGCTTCGCTCGACGAATTCCTGGCCGCGCATGGTGCATCCGTCAACGCCGCCCTGATGATCGACGTACCTGCCGAGGACCTCGTCGAGCGCCTGTCCGGCCGGCGGGTCTGCCAGGCCAACGGACACCTGTTCCACGTCACGCTCAACCCGCCGGCCGTCGCTGGTCGGTGCGATGTCGACGGGTCGGCCCTGATCCAGCGAGCCGACGACACGCCGGAAACAATCCGGGCTCGGCTGAGCGGCACCCTCGACGATCTGTCCGATGTCGAGGCGCATTACCGACGCACATCGGCGCTCCGCATCGTCGACGGGAGGCGCTCGATCCGGGACGTTTCGGCTGGACTCCTCGCATCGCTCGGGTATGGCGACGCCGGCCCCGCCGGACTGGCCTGACCGGCCATGGTTTCACGCAAGTCGAAGCGCGAGATTGAGAAGATGCGGGTCGCCGGACGGGTTGTCGCCGAGGTTCTGGCGCTCGTCGAGTCGGAGCTCAAGCCCGGGATCTCCACCGGCTATCTCGACCGGCTCGCCGAGCAGCACATCCGTGCTTCACGTGGAACGCCTTCCTTCATGGGCTATCTCGGGGGCGGGAAATACGGCCGGGGGTCACAGGCCTTCCCTGCCAGCACCTGCATCTCGATTGATCACGAAGTCGTCCACGGCATTCCCGGCGACCGGGTGATTCGCTCGGGCCAGCTCGTGTCCGTCGATGTCGGAGCCATCGTCGATGGCTGGCATGGTGACGCCGCCCGGACGTTCATCGTCGGGCAGGTGGATGACGCGACCAGAGATCTCGTCGAGGCGACCCGCCTGGCCATGATGGCCGGGATTGCGGCGGCGGTGCCGGGGCATCGAGTCGGCGACATCTCGGCCGCGGTCGAGGATGTCGGCAAGCACGCTGGCCTGGGAATCGTGCGGCAGTTCGTCGGCCACGGCATTGGGACTGACATGCACGAGGATCCGCAGGTCCCGAACTACCGAACCGGCTACCGCGGGCTCGAGTTGCAGCCGGGCATGTGCCTCGCGATCGAGCCGATGTTCACCATTGGCAGCGGCGAGGTTGAGCTCCTGCCTGACCACTGGACCGTTGTGACCGCGGACGGCTCGCTGGCCGCGCATTTCGAGCACACGATCGCCGTGACCGAGCACGGTCCGGAGATCCTGACGACCATATGACTACCGTCTTGCCCCGAGTGGGCACTTTCTGATACGCTACGCGTTCGTGTGTCGGCCCGCCGGGCCGGCACTCTCCGCGAGAAAGGGATCCTGCACCGCCCGTGGCAAAGCGAGATGCAATCGAGGTTGAAGGTACGGTTCTCGAACCGCTTCCGAATACCATGTTTGCCGTCGAGCTCGAGAACGGCCACCGCGTGTTGGCCCATATCTCCGGCAAGCTTCGGATGAACTTCATCCGCATCCTGCCGGGGGACCGCGTTCGGGTCGAACTTTCTCCGTACGACCTGACGCGGGGTCGCATCACCTACCGGCTGAAGTAGCCAGATACCGCCCGGCTGCCCTGGCAGCCCCAATCTTCGAGGATCCGTTGAAAGTCAGAGCTTCCATCAAGGCGCGCTGCGACAACTGCAAGGTGATTCGCCGCCACGGAACCGTGATGGTCATCTGCACCAACCCAAAGCACAAGCAACGGCAGGGGTAGCAGTCCGATGGCACGCATCGCCGGCATCGACATTCCACGCGAGAAGCGCGTGGAAATTGCGCTTACCTATGTCTTCGGAATCGGGCTGCCGACCGCTCAAAAGATCCTGACCCAGACGAACGTCAACGGTGACACGCGTGTCCGGGATCTGACCGAGGAGCAGGTCAACCGCCTCCGGGAGCTCATCGATCGGCGCTTCAAGGTCGAGGGCGACCTCCGACGTGAGGTAGCCCTCAACGTCAAGCGACTCATCGAGATCGGCTCATACCGCGGACTCCGCCATCGGCGGAATCTCCCGGTCCGTGGGCAGCGAACGAAGACCAACGCCCGACAGCGACGCGGACCGAAGAAGACGGTCGGCGCCCGCCGCAAGGCCACCAAGTAATGACGAGGGATCGCGAATCGTATGGCTGAACGGAAGCGGGCCGTCAAGCAGCGCCGCCGAGAGAAGAAGAACGTCCCCCAGGGGCACGTTCACGTCCAGGCGTCGTTCAACAACACGATCATCACCATCACTGATCTCACCGGCGCGGTGATCAGCTGGGGCTCCTCCGGCGTGGCCGGCTTCAAGGGTTCTCGCAAGAGCACGCCCTACGCCGCCGCCATGTCCGCCGAGATCGCCGCCCGCAAGGCGATGGAGCACGGCATGCGCCAGGTCGAGGTCTACGTGAAGGGACCGGGCGCCGGCCGGGAGCAGGCCGTCAGGTCGCTCCAGACCGCTGGCCTCGAGGTCACCGCGATCACCGACGTCACCCCCATCCCGCACAACGGCTGTCGCCCGCCGAAGCGGCGTCGAGTCTGAGCGGAGACAGGAACCAATGGCCCGATACACCGAATCCGTCTGTCGCCTGTGCCGCCGCGAGGGCGCCAAGCTCTATCTGAAGGGCTTGCGCTGCTACTCGAAGAAGTGCGCCTTCGAGCGTCGCCCGAGCCCGCCCGGACAGCATGGCGTCCGTCGCCGGAAGATGGGCGACTTCGGCATCCAGCTGCGCGAGAAGCAGAAGGTTCGCCGCGTCTACTCCGTCCTGGAGCGACAGTTCCAGAACTACTTCACGCAGGCCTCCCACGAGGATGGCGTGACGGGCGAGAACCTTCTCCGCTTCCTTGAGACACGAATGGACAACGTGGTCTTTCGCCTCGGGTTTGCAGCCTCCCGGGCGCAGGCCCGGCAGTTCGTGGCCCACGGCCACTTCACGGTCAACGGCGTCCCGACGGACATTCCGTCCTATCACCTGAAGGCTGGCGACCGGATCGAGATCCGCGAGTCCCATCGCGAACTCGAGCCGTTCAAGACCGCCAAGGAGACCCTTCGCTCGCACCAGGCCCCCGAGTGGCTCAGCCTGGAGCCGGCTCGCCTGGCGGGCAACGTCCTGAGCCTTCCCCGACGCGACCAGATGCCGCTCGATCTCAACGAGCAGCTCGTGGTCGAGTTCTACTCGAGGTAGCCCCACCCCATGATCGAAGTCGAGACCCCGCAGATCGAGCCCGTCGAGGAAGTCGGCACCTACGGCAAGTACGAGGCTGGACCCCTCCAGGCCGGGTACGGCGTCACCCTTGGCAACGCGCTTCGGCGCGTTCTCCTCTCGTCGCTCGAAGGAGCGGCCGTGACGTCCATCCAGATCCGGGACGTGTACCAGGAATTCTCGACGATCCCCGGCGTCAAGGAAGACGTCACCCAGATCGTCCTCAACGTCAAGAAGCTCCGCCTCAAGAGCTTTGCCTCGCACCCCGTCCAGCTGCGACTTTCCAAGAGCGGCGCCGGGCCGGTCCTCGCCGCGGATCTCATCGAGTCCGCCGACATCGAGATCGTCAACCCCGAGCTCGTGCTCATGACGCTCGATGCCGATGACGTGACCATCGAGATGGACCTGACCGTCGAGCGTGGCGTTGGCTACCTCGGCGCAGAGCGAGCCGAAGCGCTGCCGATCGGTGTGATTGCCGTCGACGCCATCTTCGCCCCGGTCCGGAAGGTCAACTACTGGGTCGAGAGCATGCGGGTTGGTCAGATCACCAACTACGACAAGCTGACGATCGAGATCGAGACCGACGGGACCCTGACCCCTGAAGAAGCCCTCAGCCGGTCAGCGCAGATGCTGATGGATCAGTTCCGTCCGTTCGTGACAGTCGGGCAGGTCCCGCTGGCCACTGAGCATGCGGTCTCCGGCGCGCCCCAGCTCCCGCCGAACATGCTCGACATGCCGATCGAGGAGCTCGACCTGCCGATGCGGGCGTACAACTCGCTCAAGCGGAACAACATCGTGAAGGTTGGCCAGCTCCTTCAGCTGAAGGACGACGACCTCCTCCGGATGCGCAACTTCGGCAAGAAGTCGCTCGACGAGATGAAGGAGCGCCTGCTCATGCGCGGGTTCATCCTTCCTGAGAGTGACGACCTGACGTCGAGCGCCGCCGATCCTGATGATGCCGACGCCGGCGACGAGCCGTTCGAGGGCGAGGACGCCTGAGATGGCCCATCGAATTGACGGACGAAAGCTCAGCCGCAAGACCGGGCCCCGCCTGGCCATGTTCCGGAACCTGACCGTCTCGATCCTTCGATACGAGCGAGTCAAGACGACCGAGGCCAAGGCCAAGGAAGTCCAGGGTCAGGTCGAGCGGATGATCACGCTGGCCAAGCGCGGCGACCTCGCCGCGCGACGTTCGGTCGTCTCGGACTTCCCGAACGAACCGCTCGTCGTTGCGAAACTGTTCGACGAAATCGCACCGAAATACTCCGATCGGACGTCCGGCTTCACCCGGATCGTCAAGATCGGTCAGCGATCGGGCGATGCGGCCGAAATCGTTCAGATCGAGTTGGTCTGAGCGATACATGAACGCCCTGATGGGCGTGGAGCAAGGCACCCGAGAGGGTGTCCCCGTGCGCTATCGGGCGCGGGTTGAATATGACGGCACGGAATTTGCCGGGTTCCAGGCGCAGCCTGGGACGCGGACGGTTCAGGGGGCGCTCGAGACGGCGCTGGCCACCCTCTCTGGGGGTGTCCGGCACGCGGTTGATGGCGCTGGCCGGACCGACGCCGGAGTCCACGCCACCGGGCAGGTGATTGCATTCACCTACGAGGGGCGCCTCGCGGCAGCGGAACTGGCTGGAGCGCTGAACGGTCTCCTTCCACTCGATGTCGCGATTCGCGACCTCCGGAAGGCGCCGAAGGGGTTTCACCCGCGCTACGCGGCGCGGTACCGGGAGTACCGCTACACCGTCTGGAACGGCCCGCGAAGCCCCAGCCGGGCGCGAACGGCGCTCTGGGTGCGGAACCGACTCGACACGGACGCGATGGCGCGAGCCGGGCAGGCCCTTGTGGGCCGGCACGACTTCTCCGCCTTCGGTGGTGCTGATCCAAGGCCGGTCCGGAACGTGCATCACGTTCGGGTCCGGCGGGCTGGGCAACTTGTCACGATCGATGTCCGGGCCGAGTCCTTCCTTCGCGGAATGGTCCGGCGCATGGTCGCCGCGCTGATCGGCGTCGGCAAGGGGACGATTGAAGAATCAGCGGTCGGAGCGGCACTTGCCGAGCGCCGACCTGCATTCGCCGGGGCCGCAGCGCCGGCCTGGGGATTGAACCTTCGGCGGGTCGTCTACCGACGATCACCGACGCGAACGAGCGGAGAACACGAGGAAGCATGAACGCCAAGACCTACACGGCTCGGGAGAGCGAGATCGAGCGACGCTGGTTCGTCGTTGACGCGACGGACCAGACGCTGGGCCGCCTTGCGACCCGGATTGCGCGTGTGCTGTCGGGGAAGGACAAGCCGACCTATACGGCCAACCTGGATACTGGCGACCACGTGATCATCCTCAACGCCGGCAAGGTCGCGGTCAGTCGGGACAAGATCGACAGCAAGATCTACGCGCGCCACAGCGGATATCCCGGTGGGTTCAAGGAGGAGTCACTCGGTCACCTTCTCGAGCGCCGGCCGGAGGAAGTCATCCGCCGCGCGATCAAAGGCATGATGCCCCACAACAAGCTCGGGGCGCAGCAGCTCCGCAAGCTGAAGATCTACGCGGGATCGGACCATCCGCATCAGGCCCAGCGGCCTGAGCCGCTCGCCTGACAAGGAGCCATCCATGAGTGCTACCACTGCCTACAACTCCGGGACGGGTCGTCGCAAGACGGCCGTTGCCCGCGTCCGACTGATGCCTGGCGAGGGCGAGATCGTCGTCAATGGCCGCTCGATGATCGAGCACTTTGGCAACGCGATCGACGAGGCCGACGTCCGCATGCCATTCCACGTGACCGGGACCGAAGGTCGCTTCAACGCGATGGTCAAGGTCGAGGGTGGCGGCGTGACCGGACAGGCAGGGGCCATCCGCCATGGGATCGCGAGGGCGCTCCTCGAACTTGATCCCGGGTTTCGGGTGTCGCTTCGACAGGCCGGCCTCCTCACGCGTGACCCGCGGATGAAGGAGCGCAAGAAGTTCGGCCTCAAGCGAGCCCGCAAGGCGCCGCAGTACACCAAGCGCTGAGCCGCCGAGCAGGACGGCGTGTCCTCCGCGAGGCCAACGTCCGTCGCCGCGCCCGGTAGCCTTCGCGGCCGGGACCTCATCAGCGCGTCCGACCTGGACCCGTCGGAGATTCGACGGGTCCTCGCGACCGCAACACGGCTCAAGGCGGAATTCGCCAGCGACCGACAACACGCTCGTCCGCCGCTCGTTCGTCGGACGCTCGCGATGCTCTTCGAGCATCCGTCGCTTCGGACCCGGGTCACCTTCGAGGCCGGCATGGTCCAGCTCGGCGGATCGGCGATCCAGCTGACGTCGGGCAACGCGGGCTGGGGGGTCCGGGAGACAATCGCCGACGTAGCCCGGAATCTCCAGGGCTTCGTCGATGGGATCGTGATCAGGACGGGACCCCACGAGGTTGCCGTTGAGTTCGCAGCGCAGGCGAATATCCCCGTCATCAATGCGCTGACGCTGCACGAGCACCCGTGCCAGGCGTATGCCGATGTCTTCACGATCCAGGAGGTCCTCGGGCCGATCGCCGGGCGGACGATCGCGTTCGTCGGGGACGGGAACAACGTCTTCCATTCGCTCGCACTCACCGCGGCTGGCCAGGGCGCGACCGTTCGCCTCGCTCATCCCCGCGGCTACGGCCCCGATGAGGGGGTCGTCGCGATCGTTGAGCGGCTCGCCGCCGAGCACGGCGGTCGACTCGAGGTCGGGCAGGACCCGCGCGAGCTGGTTGAAGGGGCCGATGTCATCTACACCGATGCCTGGACCTCGATGGGGCAGGAGGCCGAGGAGGCCGAACGGCGCACGGCCTTCGCCGACTATCAGGTCAACGCCGAGTTGATCGGGATCGCAGGGCCGGAAGCGATCGTGATGCACTGCCTGCCGGCTCATCGCGGCCAGGAGATCACATCCGAGGTCATGGATGGCCCGCAGAGTGTCATCTTCCGGCAGTCGGAGAATCGACTCCACGTCCAGAAGGGACTCCTGGTGGAAATCCTCGGCGACCCGGCGGATCCTGAGGCGCAGACGAGCCAGCCTGCGACAATCGGGACGCCATGAGCCAGATCCTCTTCGAGCGATACAAGGAGACGCTGCGGCGCGGTCATCTCGCCGCCCAGCAGGGACGGTTGGCCGACGCCATCGCGGCCTACGAGGCCGCCGCCGTCCTGGCGCCCGACCGAGCGCTCCCGCATGTGAGCCTGGGCCAGGTCCTGCTCCGTCTTGGCCGCCTTGACGATGCCGAACTCGCCTTCAGCGCGGCGCTTCGGCGGACCCCAACGGATGAGCCCGCGCTCCGCGGCCGGGCCACCGTGCGGATCGCGCTTCGACGCCCCCGGGAGGCTGCGACGGACCACGAGATGCTCGCCGAGGTGCTGGAGCGTGACGGACGGCTCATCGAGGCCTGCGACGAAGCCCTGGCTGCCCTCGAGCTGGCCGAATCGCGGACCCGTCGGAGGACGCTCGAGCGGGTGGTCGCCCAGCTCCGCATGATCGAAGGCGAGCAGCGAGCAGCCGATGCCGTCGCTCGAGCGGGGCGCTTCATCGGGTCTGCGGCGGACGAGTCGCGCGGACACGCTGAGGTTGGGGCCGCCCTCCCGGATCCACCGATGCCGGAAGAGCCACCGTTGCTAGCCGAACCGCCGGTGCCGTTCGACCCGCGGGCGGCCATGGTTGCGGCATGGGCGCTCCTCGATGCCGGTGATGGAGTCGCGGCGCATGATTTGCTCCTCGCCGCGTCGGTCGCACAGCGATCGTTGGGTCGCCTTGATGCAGCGCTCGATGCGGCGCTCGTTCTCGTTGCTCTCGATCCGGCTGACACCGCTGTACAGCTGGAGATCGCGGCCAACCAGGTGGCGCGCAACTGGACGGACCTGGCAGTCGAGAAGGTGAGACTGCTCGCGCGTCTGGCCGAACTCGACGAGGATGCGACTGCCGCGGCCGCGATTCGCGAGTTCTCGGCGGCGCACGGGCTCACTCCCGTCGGCAACGGAGCGACGCCGCCCGCCTGACCGCTCACGAGCGTCCGGCGAACCGGGTCCGCGATGCTACACTCGCCCGACGATGCCGCAGGTCCTCGCGTCGATCCTCGATCAGGTTCGGCCAACGACGTTGCTCGACATCGGGATCACTGCGCTCCTGATCTACTGGCTGTTCAGCCTGATCCGGGGAACTCGTGCAGTGCGCCTTGTGATCGGGGTCAGCGTTCTGTTTGGCGTCTACTTCGTGGCGCAGGCGCTGACGCTGCGCCTTCTCACACAGATCCTCCAGGCCGGGGCGGTCGTTGGCCTGTTTGCCCTGGTGGTGGTCTTCCAGCCTGAGCTGCGTCGAGCATTGGACCGGATTGGTCGGGTCGGTTCGCTGGCGTGGCTCTTCCCGAGCGAGAACTCCGCAGCCGAGCACGTGGCGGCCGAGGTGGCGCGAGCTGCTTCGCTCATGTCCGGTGACGGCCATGGGGCGCTGATCGTACTCGAGCGCGACACCGGTCTCGAGGAAATCGCCGAGAGCGGTGTGATGATCCACGGGGACCTGTCGGTCGATCTCCTCAGGACCATCTTCATGCCGAAGACCGAGCTCCACGACGGAGCAGTCATCGTGCGCGGCAGGTCGATCCTCGCCGCCGGGGCGCTCCTGCCCCTCGTCGAGACGGCCATCCACACCGAGCGGTTCGGAACGCGCCACCGCGCGGCGCTCGGGATCACCGAGCAGACCGATGCCGTGGTCGTGGTCGTCTCGGAGGAGAACGGCCAGATCAGCCTGATCGAGCGGGCGCGGATCATCCGCCACCTCAACGAGGTCCAGCTTGCGCGGGCCATCCGGACCCTGCTGGACCCCGCATCCGATGGAACCCACCGGCGCATCCCCGGGACGGGTCGCGTGACCAGTGCACCGTCGCTCGCGCGAATCGGCCGGATGGTGCTCGGACCCCGCGATGACCAGCCGCCCCGCGCCGACGGTGCCGCTCCGCGGAGCTCGACGACAGCATCACGAGCGGACATGCAGCGCACACAACCGCTCGAGGCCACGGCATCGACCGGGATCGGCGCCTCCGAGACGCATGCCGTCGTGGAGCCTGGCCGCACCAGCACGCCGGAGCCTGGCCGCACCAGCACGCCGGAGCCTGGGCGCGCCAGCGCGCCTGATGGATCCGATTCGGCGGCCGCTGGTCGATGAGGCGCCTGCAGCGGCTGGTCCTCCACAACTGGCCACTCAAGCTTGGCGCCATCGCCTTTGCGTTCCTGCTGTACGTCGGACTCGTGGTTTCTTCCAGCGCCCAGTTCTTCGAGGGATCGGTCCCGATCGAGACGACGGGCCTGTCACGCGGGGTGACCATCCTGTCGGACCTCGGCGCCGTTCGCCAGATCCGCTACTTCGTCCCCGAGGACCTGGGGCTGCGTTTGGACAGCTCGAGCTTCCGCGCCGTCGTCGATCTTTCGAGCGTCGCGGCGACGGGCGGTCGAACCTCGGTCCCCGTTCGGGTCGTCGCGGTTGACCCGCGCGTCCAGGTCCTCGACTACGAGCCCCGCCAGATCACCGTTCAGCTGGATGCCGTGGTGAGCAGAACCGTTCCCATCCGGGTCGAATACGGGCCCGTGCCCACGGGCCTTGACCTCGGCCAGCCGACTCTGTCGGCCACGGAGGCCACGGTGACGGGCGCCGCGTCCATTGTCGAGCGCATCAGCGAGGTCCAGGCGCGGACGACCCTCGACGTGTCCGGGATCGACGTCAATCGAACGATCGATCTCGTCGCGGTCGACGCTGCCGGTGAGGTGCTGCTCCCGGTTGATATCGTCCCGCCGAACGTCAAGGTCCGTCTCCCGATCTTCACCAACCGGCAGACGAGATCGCTGCCGATCCGCCCCGTGGTCATCGGGTCGCCGGCGGTCGGCTTCGAGGTCGCGTCGGTCATGGTCGACCCGATCGTGATCAGCATCGAAGGGGACGCTGACAACATCGCGCCGCTGGAGTTCGCCGATACCTCGGCGGTGACGATCACCGGCGCGTCGTCGACCGTCTCGGTTGACGTACCGCTCCAGCTCCCCGATGGGGTCCAGGCTCCGGGAGTGGCGACCGTCAAGGTGACCGTCGCCCTCCGTCCCGTCACCTCGACCCGAACGTTCGAGGCGGGCCTGATCCTGGCCGGCGCGCGAGCCGACCGGATCTATGCGTTGTCCACTGACCGGGTCCTGGTCACGATCGGCGGCTCGGTCGCGGACCTCGACCGGCTCTCCGGTTCGAGCCTCGTCCTGACCCTCGACGTCACCGGGCTCGCCGTCGGGCTGCATGACGTCAGCGTCAGCGCGAACCTCCTGACCGGGCTCACACTCGTCGGGGCGAGCCCGAACGCCATCTCCGTAACGATCACGCTGCCACCCCCGGGTCCAAGTCCAAGTCCGGGTCCAAGTCCGAGTCCGGCCCCTTGACCGGTCGGGCGGGCCGCTACCCTACAACGCAAGGAGGTTGACGAGCCCGTGCCTCGTCTGTTTGGCACCGACGGCATCCGTGGCGTCGCCAACATCGATCTGAAGCCGACGATCGCCTACGCGCTCGGTCGCGCGACGGCTCATCGGCTCGCTGGCGGCCGCGGCGCCATTGTGGTCGGCCAGGACACGCGACGGTCGGGTGACCTGTTCGTGGCTGCGATCACGGCCGGCGCCACCAGCCTCGGGACTGACGTCCACCAGGTCGGCATCGTCCCGACACCCGCCCTGGCGTTTCTGGCCGGAAGCGGCGCGTATGCCGCGGGAATCATGGTCTCCGCATCGCACAATCCCGCCGCCGACAACGGCCTCAAGGTACTCGACGGTCAGGGCCTCAAGCTCGACGATCCGATTGAGGACGAGCTCGAGCAACTGATCTGGAGGACGGAGGAGCTCGGGGGTGTCGGCAACGACGAACTCGGGATAAGCATCGATGCCCGCGATCGCGTGGCGGCCTACACGGAAGCCCGCCTCCGGCTCGCGTCGACGGTCGATGCCCGAGGGCTGCGGATTGTCCTGGACGCGGCCAACGGATCGGGCGGTGCCTTTGCTCCAGGCATCCTGACCGCCACCGGCGCCCAGGTCGAGGTCATCAACGCGACGCCCGACGGGTCGAACATCAACCTCGCCTGCGGGGCCACGGATCCGGCGGCTCTCGCCCGGGCGGTGCTCGAGCTCGGGGCCGATGTCGGCTTCGCTCTGGATGGCGATGCGGACCGTCTGATTGCGGTGAACGCCGCCGGCGAAATCGTGGACGGCGACCAGGTCCTCGGCATCCTGGCCCTCGAGCGGCTGGGTCGAGACGCGCTCGCGGGCCGGACACTGGTGGTCTCGGTCCTGTCGAACGGGGGCCTGCAGCGGGCCGTGGAGGGGGCCGGCGGGGCCGTGGTCCGGACACCCGTTGGTGACAAGTACATCCTCGAGGGCATGCAGGTCGCCGGGGCCGGGCTCGGCGGAGAGAAGAGTGGACACGTGATCATCGCCGAGCACACGACCTCGGGCGATGGAATTGTCACGGCCCTCGAGGTCCTCCGTGTCATGGTCGGCAGCGGGCGATCCCTCGCGGAGCTGGCCTCGGTCATCGATTTGATGCCTCAGCAACAGCGGGCAGTCCGGGTTCGGCACAAGGACCAATGGGAAGGCGATCCGGTCATCCAGAAGGCGCTCGCGGAGGCGCGCGAGCGTCTCGGAGGGGTTGGGAGAATCCTCGTCCGCCCCTCTGGCACCGAGCCGGCCCTGCGGGTGATGGTCGAGGGCCCGGACGCGTCCCTGGTCGGCGAGCTGGCCGACACGCTGGCGGCCGTCGCGGCCGAGCGACTACACTGACCTCGGTGCCCATCGCAACGAGCCAGGCAACGCTCGGCAGAGCCGGTGCAACGAGACAGGGGACCTGACCACGGATGTGCGGCATCGTCGGCTACACCGGACCTCGCGAGGCCGGTCCGATCCTGATCGAGGGCCTGCGCCGGCTCGAATATCGCGGCTACGACTCGGCCGGGATCGCCCTCGTCGATGAGGAAGGGGCCTTGTTCGTCGAGAAGAAAGCCGGCAAGCTCGCCAACCTGACGACGGCGATCGCCGAGCGGACGCCACACGCTGCGATGGGCCTTGCCCACACGCGATGGGCCACCCACGGTCGACCCAACGATCTCAACGCCCATCCACATGGCGACTGCACCGGCCAGATCACGGTCATCCACAACGGGATCATCGAGAACTTCCGGGAGCTCCGGGATGGCCTCGAGGCGCGCGGGCACGTCCTCGTCTCCGAGACCGACACCGAGGCGCTGGCTCACTTGATCGAGGAGGCCTATGCCGGCGACCTGGCCGACGCCGTGCGGGCGGCGCTCCGGCGTGTCGAGGGCGCTTACGCCATCGTCGTGATGCACCGCGGCGAGCGCGGTCGCCTGGTCGGCGCCCGCTTGAACGTGCCCCTGGTCGTGGGCCTCCACGGCGAGGAGTCGTTCATCGCCAGCGACGTTGCCGCGATCCTGGCCCACACGAAGCGCGTGATCTTCCTGGAGGAAGGCGATGTGGCCGATGTGCGACCGGGGTCGGTCGTGATCACGGATCTCGCCGGGACCATCGTGGACCGCCAGGAAACGACGATCGACTGGTCGCCCGAGGTGGCCGAGAAGGGCGGCTTCGAGCACTTCATGCTCAAGGAGATTCATGAGCAGCCCGTCGCCCTGCGGCAGGCGCTGGCCGGGCGGGTGGACCGCGACGACCGCATCCACGTGCCGGAGATCGAGGCCATGTCCGCGCGCCTGCGCGAGATCACGCGGATCGAGCTGGTGGCCTGCGGAACGGCATCGTATGCCGCGCAGGTCGGTGCCGCCGCACTCGAGGCATGGACGGGACTCCCGGCCCGCGTGACCGTCGGCTCGGAGTTCCGATACAGCCCGCCGCCGCTGGACCCGCGGACGCTCGTCATCGCCGTCACCCAGTCAGGCGAGACCGCCGACACGATCGCCCCGACGCGGCTGGCGCGAGGACGTGGCTGCCCGATCATCGCCGTCACCAATACCGTCGGGTCCGCCATCACCCGCGAGGCGGATGCCGTGCTATTCCTGCAGGCCGGTCCGGAGATCGCTGTCGCGGCCTCCAAGACCTTCGTCACGCAGGTCACGACGCTCGTCGTCCTCGCGGCGGCAATCGGACGGCTGCTGGGGACCATGTCGGCCGCAGCGGAAGCGGAGATCGGAGCCGCGCTGCGCGCCCTTCCGGAGGCTGCGCAACGGGCACTCGAGCTGAATGCGCCAACCGCGCACGACCTCGCCCGGCGGTATGTCAACGCCCACGGCTTCATGTTCGTCGGGCGCGGCGCGACGTACCCCGCCGCGCTCGAAGGAGCCCTCAAGCTGAAAGAGATCAGCTACGTCCACGCGGAGGGTTATCCGGCTGGTGAGCTGAAGCACGGACCGATCTCCCTGCTCGATGCCGAATATCCGCTGGTGGCGGTCGCGACGCAGTCGCCGACCTACGACAAACTGATCAGCAACGTGATGGAGGGTCGAGCGCGCGATGCAAAGGTCATCGCGGTAGCCACCGAGGGAGACTCCCAGATCGAGCGCTATGCCGATGACGTCTGCTGGGTGCCGGCGACCCACGAGTCGATCGGCTCGGTGCTGGCCATCATTCCGCTCCAGCTCTTCGCCTATCACATGGCGGTCGCGCGCGGCACGGATGTCGACCAGCCACGCAACCTGGCGAAGTCCGTCACGGTCGAGTAGGCCGCGATGGCCGAGGGTACTCCGGCGACACCTGGCGACGACGGCGTGGTTTCGGGCGGACCACCGGCCGGCACCACCGAACTCGGCATCGACATCATCAAGGTAGACCGCATCCGTCGATCGCTGGCCAGGTTCGGACCACGCTTCAGTAATCGCGTCCTGACGCCGTCGGAGCAGCGCTATGTGCGCGACCGGCCCGAAACGTTCGCCGGCCGCTGGGCCGCCAAGGAGGCCGTGAGCAAGGTGCTCGGGCTCGGCGTCCGAGGCATCGGCTGGCGTGACATCGAGATCGAACGGCTCCCTACTGGCCAGCCGGCGGTCCGGCTGCACGGACGAGCCGAGCGCCGGGCCGAACAGCTCGGTATGGAGCGGGTCGCCGTGTCGATCTCGCATGAGGCTGACTACGCGGTGGCGATCGCGTTCGGGATCCGCCAGGCCGGCGGGCGCTACGTCTTTCCACCGGATATCGACGAGCGACTGAACGACCGGGAGCGTCAGATCCTCGCCCGCATGGAACGCCTTCGCGCCCTGCACGAGTCGACGGCCGAGGGGCGCGGCGATGGCTGAGCGACGACTGGGATTCCGCCATCAGCCGGCCGACCCGGTCGACGCTGCCAGCCTCGCGGAATCCGCGCCTCCCGCCGCGGGCGACGAGCAGCCCGTCCTCGACGACCGGACGATCGCGGCGCTCCTGCCGGAACGTTCGCCACGCGGTCACAAGGGGACCTTCGGGAAGTTGCTCGTCATCGCCGGGTCGCTCGACTATGCGGGCGCTGCACTGCTGGTCTGCCGGGCCGCCGGTCGCTCCGGCGCCGGTCTCGTCACGCTCGCGATCCCCGAGTCCCTGCAGCCGCTGTTCGCCGCAAAGGTGGTCGAGGCAACGACCATGGCTCTTCCCGAGGACGATGTCGAAGAGCTCGACCCGGAGCCGGCGCTGGCCAGGATCCTCGATCACGAGCACGACGCGATCGTTCTCGGTCCCGGCCTGCGGCCGGGTCTGGCGACGACCGAGCTCGTCCGCCAGCTCATCGGAGCTTCGGGTGAGGCAACGCCGGCCCCGATCGTCCTGGACGCCGAGGCGCTCCGGTCGATGGCCACGCTCGGAGAGTGGTGGACCGGCGCAACACGACCGGCCGTACTGACTCCGCATCCCGGAGAATTCGCTCGGCTCAGGGCCGACGCCGGGATCGATCCGGCGGCCGACGGCGATCTCGCCGCGAACGACGCGGACCGGGCAGCGGCCAGCCGTGACGCAGCGTCTCGCTGGGGCCAGGTGGTCGTGCTGAAGGGTGCCCGGACGGTCATCGCCGATCCGGACGGGAGGGTGTCCGTCGCGCCCTTCGAGAATCCCGGACTGGCAACGGGGGGAACGGGCGACGTGCTGGCCGGCGTGATCGGTTCGCTGCTGGCCCAGGGCCTGACGCCGGGCGCGGCCGCCCGAGCGGGTGTCTACCTCCACGGCACGGCTGGCGACATCGTCCGGGAACGACTCGGCGATGCCGGGATGCTGGCATCGGACCTGACGGAAGCCCTGCCGATCGCCAGGAAGCGACTGGCGGCGATCGCTGAGCGGGAGCGTGGCGGGAAACGACTCGGCTTCACGGTTCGTACAGCCCCGCCTCCCACCTCCTGATGGCCCCGGCGCTGAGGATCCCCGCGACGGCCGAGCTGCCGCGGTTGGCCTGGCTGACCATCGATCTTGAGGCGCTGGTGGGCAACCTGGCGACCCTTCGAGCCCTGGCCGGGTCCGGCAGGCCGGTTCATCCGGTCGTCAAGGCCGATGCCTATGGCCACGGGGCGGTACCGATCGCTCGAGCCCTCGAAGCAGCCGGTGCCGATGGGTTCTGCGTGGCCACGATCGATGAAGCCCTCGAGCTTCGTCGCGCCCGTATCCGTCGACCCATTCAGGTCCTGTACCCGATCCCGTCCGCCTGGGCCCAGGAGGCGGCGCGGCGGAGGATTGCGATTCCGGCTGGCGACCCTGAGTTCCTCGATCACACCGTCCGCGCGCTCGAAGGGTGGACGGGCCGTCGCCTCGGTATTCAGCTGGAGGTCGAAACCGGACTCGGGCGGGGCGGCATGATCGGTGACGCGCTCGTCTCGGCGGCGCGAACCGTGACAGCCAACCGGTCCATGCGTCTCGACGGCCTGTGGACCCACCTTCAGGCCGCGGAAGACCCTGATATCACGGCGCGCCAGCTCGCGGCCTTCGACGCGGCTGCTGACGCGCTTCGCCAGGCAGGAGTTCGGATTCCGGTCCGCCACGTTCGGGCGAGCGGCTCACTCCTGACCGAGGGTGCGGCATCCTACGACTCGGTGCGACCTGGACTGTCGATCTACGGCCTCGTGCCTGACGAGCTCGCCGATCGGCCGCTGAGCCCGCACGCGCAAGCCCTTCGGCCCGTTCTCTCGCTCAAGGCGCGCCCGGTCAGGGTTGCGAATCTGCCAGCCGGCTGGGGGATCAGCTACGGCCCGACCTTCCGGACGGCCGGGCCCAGCCGGATCGCCACACTGCCGCTCGGATACGGAGACGGCTGGTCTCGGTCCCTCTCGAATGCCGCCGAAGCCCTCGTCCGTGGCGTGCGCGTGCCGCTCGTCGGAACCGTCGCGATGGATGCGATCATGGCCGACGTCACGAAGGTGCCCGGCCCACCGGTGACCATCGACGATGAATTCGTCCTAATTGGACGACAGGGGTCCGCTCAGATCACGGTCGCGGACCTGGCGCGGCGGCGCACCACCAATTCCTGGGAGGTCGTCACGAACATGGCCCGGCGGCTTCCTCGGGTGTACGATGCCGCGGCCGGATCGACGCTTACCCGCACCCTCGTCTCCGGAGGAGACGGATGACTCGCCTGGAACTGTGGAACGGGGATATCTGCGTCCTCGAGGTCGACGCGATCGTGAACCCCGCGGGCCCCTCGCTTTGGATGTCGACTGGTGTCGGCGGAGCACTGAAGCGGGCCGGTGGGGACGAGATCGAGTTTGCGGCCGTCCGCCAGGGCCCACTGGCCATTGGGTCGGCGGTCGTGACGCCGGCGGGACGTCTCGCGGCGAAGGCCGTCATTCATGCCGTGTCACTGGATCACGATCGCCGAACGACGGCCGAAGCCATCGCGGCGGCGGTCAGGAGCGCCGTGGCGCGCGCGAGAGAAATCGGCGCGACGAGCATCGCCTTCCCCGCGCTCGGGACCGGTGTCGGCGGCTTTCCACTCGATGAAGCGGCCGATGTCGTGGTCAGGACGCTCCGCGAAGAACTCGTCGATCCCGGCAGCCTCGTCCAGGTCGTCCTGGCACTGCGCGGATCGGCCGCCTATCAGGCGTTCCAGCGTGCACTTGACCGGACGACCTTCATGGCGGGCCGGCCCGGGGACGGCACACCCTCGATGTCAGCATGACCACGTTCGGGCCGGGCGAGATGCCCGACGATCAGCGCGACGAGCTTATCGAGGAGGTTGCGCGCGAGATCCAGCTTCGCGGCATGACCACCTCCGCCGTGCATTTCCTCCACGCGAGTCGTCCGTATCGGCCGCTCGGCGCCAATGCCATGCTTTTCTTCGACCCGGTGCTGCGGAGTCTCTTCGGCGGTGGGATGGCCGGTGCCAGCGCCATCCTGGCGGACGAGGACGGGATCGAGCAGCTGATCGAGCGGCTCGAGGACCTCGACGAAGAGATCACCTGGGACGCGTGAACTCGCAGGATCACCCGGCACGCCCCAGTTCTTCATCCGCCGGTAGCATGGCAAGGTGACCCGGGCACCTGAGACCCTCGCCGTGATCGATGCTGGTGGCGCCACCACCTCGGTCAGTCTGCTCGTCCGCATTGCCGGGCATTGGCGGCTCATGGGCAGTCTTGCCGGCCCAACCGGGACCCCCGAATCCGCACTGCTGGCCGTGCTGGTCGGACGACTACGCGACGCGGATCCCGAGCTCGGGAAGCACCCCGAACTGCGCGACACCGCGCTCGACGGGATGCCGCGCCTGGCGGCCCGAAGCCAGCCGCCCGAAACCCTGGCGGTCATCGGCGCCACGCGGCGCACAGTCGATGAACTCTCGATTCACGCCCACCGGACCGGCTGGCGGGTCGTGACCGCCTCCACTGAAACGCACGATCCGCGCGAGATGACCGAGCTGGTCCTGCGTCGTGACGTGAGCGCCGTCCTGATCGGCGTGAGCGATCCGCCTGGTGCCGACGAACGGGCCGCGCTCGACGATCTCGCGGCACTCGCTGGAGCTGCCGCGCGCCGCCGTCCCGAATTGCGGCTCCTGTTGTCCGGTGCACTGCGGGCACGCCGATCGTGGCTCGACGCGCTGGGCGACGATCCGCCCGGCGATCCGGCGCGGATCACGGCCGCCCCGATCATCGCCGGCCGACGCGGGACAGGCGACGATCTCCGGGTCGCGCTGGATCGACTGATCGATGCACCTGATGACGGCCGTCGCGGCCTGCGTGCGACTGCCGAGTCGCTGGCGGAGTTGCTCGATCTCCGGACCGAGGTGCTCGATGTCGGGTTTCACGGAGGCGCTCGATTCCTGGCCGAACCGGGCGTCGGCGGCGCGGGTCCAACGAGCAGTGGCGTCATCTCCACCGACGGGGGCCTCGCCCCGGTCGAGCCGGACGACGAGATCGTCGACTCGGTCCTGGCGTGGTCCACCGGCAGCCTCGACCGGCACCGGATGAGTGACCGGCTCCGCGAGCTGCGGCGGCGTCCGTGGATCGACGGGACTGGAGAGGGAGCGCGCCTCAGGTTGGCTGCAGCCAGCGCCGCATTGGCCCGTATGGCCAGCCTGACCCCGGAGGTCGATGCGCTCGCTTCTCCCGATCTGACCGTCGTCTGCGGCGGTGCCTTCGCCACCGCCCCGCCCCAGGCCGTGGCGCTTGCCGTGGCGGACACGATTCGGCGGGTCGGCACGACCCAGCTCGTCCGCGACCACGCTCGGCTCCTGGGGCCAATCGGCACGATCGAGGATCCAGCCGAACGGCGTCTGCTCCTCGCGGACCTGGCCCGTGACGGGCTCGTCCCGCTGGGGACGCTTGTCATCGCCGGTGGCGCCGGTGCCAAGCCGGCCACCGGTGGACGTGCAAAGACGCCATACGCCCACCTGTCCCTCGAGAGCGTCGGCGCCACCGTCGAGCGCGACCTGAACGCGGGTGAGGTGGCGTTCCTGGATCTCCCACCCGGAGTGGCCGGAGAAGCCCGCCTTGAATTCGGCCGGACGATCCGTTTCGGGCGCCGGACCCGTCGGGTCGCCGTTTCCGCGACCGGCGGATTGGCGGGCCTCGTCATCGACCTGCGTGATGTTCCACTGCACCTCCCGGAGCGACGAGATCGGCGACGCACCAGACTGGCGGACTGGAGCACCCAAGCCTGGCCGCGAGACGAACGATGACGACCGACACGCTGCCGCCCGGATTCGAGCTCGTCCGCCCTCGACAGGTCACCGTGCGCGGCCTCGAGGCCTGGTTCTCGATGCAACCAGGTGAGCAGGCCCTCGTTTCGCCTGGCGAAGCCGTGGTCCGTGGGGCACCACTGGCCGAGCGCCGGAGGGACCTCCGAACCGAGGTTGCCAGTGGCCCTGGAGGGTCGGAGACGCAGCCCGGGACCTGGTGGGCCGGCCGTCCTGCCCGTCGCGGAGCGATCGGGCGGATCGGGCAGGGCGAGCTCCTGTTTCGGAGCGGTGGCCGGTGGCGCGTGGCCACAGGGGAACTCGGAGATCCGCTGACAGCCCCATTCAGCGGGATGATCGGCACTGTCGCGCCCGGAGCGGGATTGAGCCTTCGGATGGAGGCGCAGGCGCTCGTGGGGGCCGATGCCCTCGGTGGGCCGACCGTCGGCAAGATCCACGTCCTGGCCGCTCGGGACGGACACGTCCGGACGTCGGAGATCGACGTTGGCGGGGCGGGAGCCATCCTGGTCGTTGGAGCGACGATCGACGCCGAGGCGATCACCCGGGCCCGGGCGGTTGGTGTGCGCGGCATGATCGTGGCCGGCCTGGGCGCAAAGGAACGTCGTGAGGTGATCGCATCCGAGCGGCGAGCCCGGTCGGGCGTTCACGATCTGCCGCCGTTCGCGATCCTGGTCCTGGAGGGTGCCCTTGGGCGTCCGATCGCCACGCCGGTCATGGCCGTGCTGACGGCGCTCGAGGGCCAGATGGCGGCCATCATTCCGGAACCGGCCTGCCTCATCTTCGACGACGACCGGATTGCGGCGCCGGCCCAGCCACGTGGATTGGTCCGTGTGACGGCTGGTCCACTTGCCGGTCTCGAGGGGCAATGGGCCGGCCTCGCCGGGCTGTATCGGTTTGCCGGGGGTGTGGTGCTTGAGGCCGGCCTCATTCGTCTTGGTGGGCGGCAGCCGCTGCCCGTGCCGCTCGGCGACCTGGAGCGCTTCGCCTGAAGCGCGCCAACGGCGCGCCCCGCGCCAACGGCGCGCCCCGCGCGCAGGTGCCACGCCCTTCCGGTACGCTCGGTCGATGGCACATCTTCCCGGGGTCGCAGGCGACGGCTTGACCCTGCGTTCGGCATCTCCAGTCGACACACTCGGATTGGCTGCCGCCCTGGCATCCGTGGCGGAACCCGGCGACCTCCTCTGCCTGTGGGGTGATCTCGGCGCGGGAAAGACCGTCTTCGCCAAGGGCTTTGGGGCAGGGCTGGGCGTGATCGAAACGATCAGCTCGCCGTCATTCGTCCTGATGGCGGAATACCAGGGCCGCCTGCCGCTGTTCCACCTGGACCTCTATCGCCTTGCTGGCGCGGAAGATGCCCTGGCCGGAGGTCTGGTCGACGAGCGGCAGGCTGCCGGCGTCACGCTGGTCGAGTGGCCCGATCGACTGGGGTCGGCACTGCCGGCCGAGCGCCTGGATATCAGGATCGAGGCAACCGGGGACGACGAACGGCGGATCGTTCTCGGCCCTGGCTCGACGGGATTTGCCCGCTACATCGCGGCCGCAACCGGGACCGAGCGCGGATGACCACCCCGGGCGGGGCAGGCGAACCCTGGATCCTCGCACTTGATACCGCGACGTCGCAGATCGTGGTGGGAGCTGGTCGCCTCGACGGCAGGATCATCCTCGAGCGGAGCCGCCCAGCTGGTTTCCGCCATGGCGAGCTGCTCCTCGACGAGGTGCAGTCCCTCATGGCCGACGCGGGGCTGCGACGAGATGAGCTGGCGGGCCTCGTGGTGGGGACTGGTCCAGGCGCCTTCACGGGACTGCGTGTCGGCCTTGCCACGGCCAAGACACTGGCCCACGCCCTGGGCCTCCCGATCGTTGGTGTGAGCACGGCCGAAGCGCTCCTGCTGGCGGCCGGCTCCACGGGGAGCGAAGACGCGCCGCTGGATCTGACGCTTCTGCTTCCGGCCGGCCCGCGCGACCAGGTCATCGTTCGAGCTGGGGCGCCACCTCGAAGGCTGCCGAGCGGTACCGCCATCGAGGCCGATCCAGCCACGACCCTCGTGGCGGTTGATCTGGAAGACCGGGCGCCCGACGACGCGGTCGCGCGGGGCGCGGCGGCTCGGGACGGACTTTGCGCGGCGCTGCTCCAGCTCGGTTCTGCGAGGCTGCGCTCGGGCCAGCTCGACGATGCCGAGCAGCTCGTCCCGGACTACGTGACCCTGCCGCGCGGGATCAGCGCGTCGAGTGGCTCGATCGAATGGACGACCGATCCACGATGATTCTCCGGATCGAACCCATGTCCGAAGCAGATCTGCCCGAGGTCCATCGGATCGAGCGGGCCAGCTTCAGCGTCCCCTGGCCCGACGAGGCGTATCGGAGTGAGCTGGCGACCAACCGCCTGGCCACGTACCTGGTGGTCAGGGCCTCGGGATCCGTGGTCGCCTATGGCGGCATCTGGCTGATGGTCGACGAGGCCCACGTGACGACGTTCGCGGTGGATCCCGCGTGGCGCCGCCAGCGGGTCGGCGAGACTCTGCTGGTGGCTCTCCTCGACGTGGCCATCGCTCGCCACGCCCGTGAGGCCACCCTGGAGGTTCGCCTGTCCAACCTGCCAGCGCGCCGGCTGTACGAGAAGTACGGGTTCCGGCCGGCTGGCCTGCGAACGCGGTACTACTCGGACAACGGGGAGGACGCCCTGATCATGACGACGCCGCCGCTCCGGGATCCGGAGATGACCGAGCTCATCGCACGGTGGCGCGCGGCTTTGGCCGCATCGCCTGCGCCCGAAGGTCCGACGATCACGGTCGCAGCGCTCGATGCCTCCCACGGGGCTCCGCGATGAGCGGCCCGCTGATCCTGGCGATCGAATCGTCCTGTGACGAGACCGGTGTCGCCCTCGTCGAAGGCGGCCGGCAGATCCATGCCAACGTGGTTGCCAGTCAGGTGGCGATGCACGCCGCGACCGGTGGGATCGTGCCGGAGGTGGCGGCTCGTGCGCATCTTCGCTGGATCCTGCCCGTGCTCGACGAAGCCCTCGGCTCGGCCGGAGTGAGCATGCCCGACGTGGACGCGGTCGCCGTGACCTATGGCCCTGGCCTGGCCGGATCCCTGCTCGTGGGGATCAACGTCGGCAAGACCCTGGCCTGGATCCACGATCGTCCGCTGGTGGGGGTCAATCACCTCGAGGGTCACCTGTACGCGAGCTGGCTTCTCGACGCAGGCGAGGACACGGCCGAGCCGATCTTCCCGCTGGTGGCGCTCATCGTGTCGGGCGGTCACACGTTCCTGGTCGAGATGCGCGACCACCTCGACTATCGATTCCTCGGTGGGACCGTGGACGATGCCGCGGGCGAGGCGTTCGACAAGGTCGGCCGGCTCCTCGGGCTCGAGTATCCAGGTGGACCGGCGATCCAGCGAGCCGCCGAAGGCGCCTCTCGCCGCGACGCCGTCTTCCCGCGGGCTTGGATGGGTGACTCGCTCGATTTCAGCTTTTCGGGCCTCAAGACGGCAGCGCGGCGGATCATCGATGCGGCCCGTCAGGATGAGGGCCTCGGGAATGACCCAGCCGAGCGATTGCCGGCGGCCACGATCGCCGAGTTCGCCTGGGGCTTCCAGGACTCCGTGACGGACGTCCTGGTGGCGAAGACGATCCGGGCCGCGAAGGCGGCCGGGGCGCGCTGCATCGTCCTCGGTGGGGGAGTGGCGGCGAACGGCGTTCTGCGCAAACGCCTCATCGGGGAAGCGGAGGAACTCGCCATTCCGGTCATCATCCCGCGAGCGGGCCTGTGCACCGACAACGGCGCGATGATCGGCGCGGCGGGCGCCCGGCGCTACGCGGCGGGCGAGCGGGCCGGACTCGACCTCGATGCACGGCCGTCGTTGCCGTGGGCCCCACGGTGAGCGAAGCGCCGGCGTCGCGCGGCTGTGGACCGACCCTCGACCCGCTGGCGGTCCGTCGCCTGCTGCGCGATGAAGGGCTCCGCGCCCGGCACTCACTGTCCCAGAACTTCCTGGCAGATCCGGACGTGCTTGAGACGATCCTCGCGGAGGCCGCCGTCAAACCCGGCGATCGCGTTCTCGAAATCGGGCCCGGGCTCGGAATTCTGACCGGAGGCCTGTTGGACGCCGGCGCCGCGGTGATCGCCGTCGAGCTGGATTTTCGCCTCGCCGGTCTGGTCCGAAAGCGTCTCTCCGATGCAGTTTCGCGTGGTACAGCCGATCCAGGTGCGTCAGGCGCCCTGACGCTGATCGAGGGCGATGCCCTGGATCAGGACCTGCCGTCACTCGTTCCCGGGCCGTTCACCGTGGTCGCCAATCTTCCATATCACATCACCAGTCCGGTCCTGCATCGCCTCCTCGATGCGCCGCCGCGACCCACCCGAATGGTCCTCATGGTCCAGTGGGAGGTTGCCGAGCGCATCGCCGCCCCACCCGGTCGGATGAGCTACCTGTCCGTCTTCGTCCAGTACCACGCCGCCGTCCGGATCGCCTGTCGCGTGCCGGCCGCCGCCTTCGAACCGGCCCCGAGCGTCGTGTCTGCCGTGATCGTGCTGGAGCCGTACCAGTCGAGAGGCGCGTCGCCGGACTTCGTACCGGACCGGCCATCAGTTGCGCCCGCGGACGAGGACGCGTTGTGGGCACTCGTTCAATCTGGCTTTCGCGAGCGGCGGAAGATGCTCCGGAACGTGCTTGGCCGGCAGCTCGAGGTGGGCCAGGCCCGGGTGGATCAGGCCTTGGCGCTCGTCGGGATCAGCGGCGATCGACGCCCGCAGACGCTGTCGGTGGCGGAGTGGATCGCGCTGTCCGGCGCACTGGGCGATACCCGTGGATAGCGGCATCCCGGCGGATCGCCGGCTGTCACCAGTCGTCCGCCTCGCGCCGGCGAAGTTGAACCTGTCGCTGGCCATCCTCGGCCGCCGTCCGGATGGGTTCCACGACCTCCACTCGATCATGACCCCGCTGGAGCTGGCCGACCGCTTGAGCGTCGCTCATGCACAGGGCGCCGAAGACACCCTGAAGGTCACCGGGTTCGACGCCGGCTCGGTCGCGGACAATCTCGTCCTGCGCGCCATCGCGGCAACGCGAACCGCCGTGGGCCGCTCGGTGGATGCGTTTCCGCTGGCCACGCGCCTCGAGAAGCACATCCCGGTCGCCGCGGGGCTCGCGGGTGGCAGCAGCGATGCGTCGGGCGCTCTCGACGCCGCCCTGGTCGCGTGGGGCGCCGACCTGGTCCTCGAGCCGGCTGAACTGGCGACACTGCGGCATCGCGTGGCGGTCCAGCTCGGATCGGACGTCCCATTCTTCCTGGCCGGCCCGGCGGCCGTCGTGACGGGTTCGGGCGACGGCGTGGAGCCGCTGCCGGGACTGCGAGGGAAGCCGCCTGGCGTGCTGCTCGTGACAGCGGGCGTGCCGGCCCCGACGGCCCGGGTCTTCGCGACGCTCGACCTCGGCGGCGCGGGCGCGCCCAGCGATCCGGGTAGCACGCGGGCAGCCTCGGAGCACCTGGCCGGCGAGTGGCGCGCCGGTCTTCGCGCTGATGCTCTTCTTGCGCGCGCTGGGGTGCTTGCGAGCGCGAATGATCTGGCCGGAGCGGCCGATGTCGTCGTCCCGGGCCTCCGGAGCCTGCGTCGCGGACTCGTTCGCCGTCTCAGCCGCCCGGTCGGCCTGTCCGGGTCCGGGCCGACGCTCTGGGTCCTCTATGCTTCAGAGGCCGAGGCGGCATCAGCCGCGGTGTCCGTGCTCGTGGCCCTGGGTGACGGTTCAATCGTTGCACCGGGCGAGGGGCGTCCGTCCGTCGTCGCGACGACGATCGGCCGGGCCGCCATGCAGATCACAGCAACCGAGACCGAGAACGAGCGGTCGCCGAGGTGACCGCTACACGAGGAGACAAGTCCGTGAACCGACAGGCCATCTCGACCAAGGGAGCGCCCGCCGCACTGGGGCCGTACAGCCAGGCGATCATCAGTGGAGATCTCGTCTTCTGTGCCGGGCAGCTCGGTCTTGACCCGGCGACCGGTGAGCTTGCCGTCGGCGTCGAGGCGCAGGCCGAGCGTGCCCTTCGGAACATGGCAGCGGTGCTGGATGCGGCAGGCTGTTCGTTCGCGGATGTGGTCAAGACGACCATCTTTCTGGCCGACATCAATGACTTTGGCGCGGTCAACGCGATCTATGCGACGCACGTTGTCGACCCGGCGCCTGCCCGCTCAACGTTCGCTGTGGGCGCGCTCCCGAAGGGCGCCCGGATCGAGATCGAGGCGATCGCCCGCCGGAATGCCTGACCAACGAGCGAGAGAGCCTCGATTGACACTCGCGCCGGCGCGCCCATACGCTACCGCCACCTACTCATGACGCCTCAACCATCGGCCTCGACCGGGCGCACCGTCGCCGTCGTTCTGGCTGCAGGGCTCGGCACCCGGATGCGCTCGAGCACGCCAAAGGTTCTCCACCCGCTGTGCGGTCGCCCGATGCTGGCCTACGTCCTCGACGCCTGGGCCGACATCGACGATGAGTCCGCGCTTCCGGCACCGGTCGTCGTCTACTCGCCCCCCACGAGCGAGGTTCGGGACGCAGCCCTGCCGCACGAGCCGACCTTCGCGCTGCAGGACACCCCACGCGGTACTGCGGACGCGGTTCGCGCGGCCCTCGCCGCGGTCCCCGACGATGCGACGGAGATCCTCGTGCTTTCTGGCGACGTGCCCCTGGTCACAGGACTGCACCTGAAGGCGGTGCTGGAGCAGCGCCGCCTCGACGATGCCGCGATCGCGCTCGCGAGCGTCTTCGCGGCCGATCCCGGTAATCTCGGGCGGGTCGTCAGGAGTGAGTTCGGGACCGTTGACCGGATCGTGGAGGTCAGGGACGCCTCGGCCGAGGAGCTCGAAACGAACGAGGTCAACGCCGGTGCGTATGCCTTCGACGCGGCCTGGCTCCGGCGCCGGATCGACGCGATCGAGCCATCGGCAGCGACCGGCGAGCTGTACCTGACGGAACTCGCCCGCCTGGCTCGCGAGGACGGCCGGATCGTCAGCGCGGTCGGTTTCGACGATGACGGCACGTTTGACGGGATCAATGATCGAACCCAGCTTGCGCAGGCCGAGTGGGCGCTTCGCGTTCGCCTGAACGAGGCACACATGCAGGCCGGGGTCACGATGCGGGATCCGTCCACGGCGTACGTCGACTTCGGTGTCTCGCTGGCCGCGGATGTCATCCTTGAGCCGAACGTCATCCTGCGTGGCATGACCACGATCGGACCAGGGACCACGATCGGTCCGGATACGACGATCCTCGATTCGACCATCGGCAGCGACTGCGTCGTCTGGGCCAGCGTTGTCGAGCGTTCGACGATCGAAGACCGCGCATCGATCGGGCCGTTCAGCCATCTCCGGCCGGGTACCCGTGTCGGAACGGGGGCGGAGATCGGCAACTTCGCGGAACTGAAGAACGCCACCCTCGGGGCCGGTGTCAAGCAGCACCACGTCAGTTATCTCGGCGACGCCGACCTTGGCGAAGGCACGAACGTCGGTGCCGGTACGATCACGGCCAACTGGGATGGTCGGACCAAGAACCGGACAACGATCGGCCGGAACGCGTTCCTGGGTGTCGACACGATGCTCGTGGCGCCGGTCGAGATCGGCGACGGCGCAAGGACGGGGGCCGGCGCCGTGGTCACACGCTCGGTTCCTGCCGGCAAGCTCGCCGTCGGCGTGCCAGCCCGGATCCGTGAGCCACGAACCGTCGCCCCCGAGCCACCAGCTTCCGGATGAGCAGCCCGATACCGGAGATCCTCGTCCTCATCGGGCTGACGCTGCTCGAGGGGTTCTTCGTCGCCGCGGAGATCGCCCTCGTCTCGGTTCGTCGCAGCCGGGTGGATCAACTGGTCGAGGAGGGGAATCCAGGTGCTGGGCGCGTCCGGCGGCTGCTCGACGACCCTGGACGATTCCTCGCGGTGTCCCAGCTCGGCTTGACCGTCATCGGGTTCTTTGCCTCGGCGTATGCCGCTCTCAATCTCGTGGACGGCCTGGCGAACCTGCTCGCGACGACCGGGATGCCGGAAGACACGGCCGGGATCATCGCCCTGACCACCGTGACCGTGATCCTGGCCCTGTTCACGATCGTCTTCGCCGAACTCGTACCCAAGACGCTGGCCCTTGGGAACCCGGAGCGATATGCAATGGCCCTGTCGCGGCCGATCGACTTCCTGGCGCGCGTCCTGGGCCCCGTGGTGGTGGTCCTGACCGGTCTGACGCGGGCGATCACCCGGATCCTCGGCTTGGAGGTGTCTTCGGAGGCCGCGATCACGGCCGAGGAGCTGCGGCTGATCGTCGAGCGCGGCGGCCAGCAGGGAGTGCTCGAGGCCGAAGAGGAACAGATGATCAACGCCGTCATCGAGCTCGGTGGACGACGCGTCCACGAGGTCATGGTTCCGCGCGTCTCGATTGCCGGGATCCATGTGAGTGCATCGTTCGAGGATGCCATCGACCTGGTTATCGCCGAGGGACATTCGCGCATCCCGGCCTACGAGGAGTCCCTCGATGAGATCGTCGGCATTCTGTACGCCAAGGACCTCCTGCCGTACCTGAAGTCCGACGCTGCCCCACGGCCAGCCCTGCGGGCCCTCCTCCGGCCACCCGTCCTGGTTCCAGAGTCGATGACCATAGACGACCTGCTCCACGAACTGCAGCGTCGCAAGGTCCATCTGGCGATCGTCCTCGACGAGTACGGCGGGACGGCGGGAATCGTGACCATCGAGGACCTGCTCGAGGAGATCGTCGGAGAGATCCAGGATGAGTACGACGTCGAGGAGCCGATCGTCGTGCGCCTGTCCGAGAACGAGGCCCGGGTCGACGGCCGGGCTGATGTCGACGAGCTGGGCGAGGTCTTCGATATCTCGCTCGTGTTCGAGGATGAAGAGGAATACGACACCGTTGGCGGCCTGCTCTATCACCGGATCGGCGGAGTCCCCAAGCCTGGCGACCAGATCACGGTCGGGGGGCTCACGCTGACGGTGGAAACCACGGATGGTCGCCGGGTCGGCAAGGTCCTGGTCGTCCGCCACCAAACAGGCGAGCTGGGCGACGCCGACGACTGAACCAGGACGATCGCCAATCTCCCGCTGCCCGCTGCGACGCGGGCCAGGGGTCAGGCGGAGATGACCCGGATGATGATCTCCTCGAGGCGTGCGCGTGGTTCGGGCAGCACGACTCCGGCTGCATCGAGGGCCTCGAGTGCACGGTCGCGATGGAGGCGCGCCTGCGTTCGCGTGTAGACCTCCGCGCCGCTGCGCTCGAGGATCGAGACGATCTCGGCGATGCCCGCGGGCGATCGGTCGTTCTCCGCGTAGAGCTCGGCCAGGCGGGCGCGATCGTCCGGAGCGGCATGCTCGAACGCATAGATCACCGGCAGCGTCTTCTTGCGACGCGCCACGTCGGTCGGTTGCTTGCCCGTCGCCCGCTCGTCGCCCCAGATGCCTAGGAGGTCGTCGTTGATCTGGAACGCCAGGCCCAGATCCCAGCCGAACGCCCGGTATCGGTCGATGACGTGCTCATCATCGGTCGCCAGCAGGGCGCCCGCCTCGATCGATGCGGCGATGAGGGCCGCGGTCTTGCGGCCGATCATGTCGAAGTAGAGCTCGACGGACATGACCTCGTCCGTCTCGCTGGTCGAGATGTCGATGTACTGGCCCTCGCACAGGGCGACGCAGGTGTGGTCGTACAGGCGCATCAATCGGAGCACCTTGTGGTCGCTGAACCCGAGGTCGGTCAGCCGGTGCAGGGCGATCCGGCTGAGGCTGAACAGCATGTCTCCGGTGTTGATGGCCTGGGGGACGCCGTGCAGGCTCCACAGCGTGGGGCGATGGCGTCGTTCCCGGTCGCCATCCTCGATATCGTCATGAACCAGGCTGAAGTTGTGGCCCAGTTCCACGGCGGCAGCACCCGGCAGGGCGGCCCGGTGGTCTCCGGTGATCGAGGCATACGCGAGCAGGCCGAGGAGCGGGCGCATGCGCTTGCCGGACACCCCTGATTCCCCGTCGAGCCCGAGGTGGTAGCGCGCTTGCTCGTAGACGCCCACGGTCGACGGATCTCTATCGCGGAAGAGACGGAGGATCTCCTCCTCCGTGTCCGCGATGAGCGTGGCAAGATCGAGTTCGGGGGCGGCCGTCGACATGTCGCGGCGAGTGTATCGTCACCCGAACAAACGTGCGCGGTCCGAGTAGCCTGTTGCGGCCGGTACGATCGGTCCGTCGCGACCCGTCGGATGACGGGTGGTTCCGGTGCTACCGTCACCATGTGCCAGCTCCGCGTCGCTACACCACCGATGCCATCGTCCTCTCGCGCTTCGAC
>JBDTOF010000115.1:0-11850 GCA_039933375.1 Chloroflexota bacterium | reverse complement strand
CCTCCAGGCGTGAGGCGATGCCACTGCCGATATCGAACAAGACGGCGGTGCTGGCGGTCTGGATGAGGATCCCCGACGCGGCAGTCTCCGCGACAGGACGGGCGGTCCCCGTCCCGAGGACGGTCAGGCGCATGCGGGTTCTCCGAGGCGCGCTCTTGGCTGGCGCGTTCGACGGATGGTGGCACGAACGGGACCTCTTCTGCAGGCAACACGCGCGCGTTGCCGGTCACTCATCGGATTCGCTGGTGCAGGACGGCCGCTGCCAGCAGAGCCGCCCGGGTTCGGCCCGTCGTCCCGGCGAGGAAGACCACCCGCCGTTCGAGGTGGGTCCCCTCAGGATCGGCGATGGCGATCGTGACCGCGAGGTCGTCACCCCTCGCCCTCGTTCGAACCGCCAGGCTGATGTCGGCGCCCGTTTCGTCGCGGCATTCCCGGGCCATCCGACCTAGGTCGAAACGCGCGGCTGGCCTGACGCTGGCAGGCTCAGGGAGCGCGGTGGCGCGAACGACCCGATCGCCAAGTCCCTCAGCCAGCACCGCGGCAACCGACCCTCGGGTCCCGATCTCGATGATCGCCAACCGCCAGCTGCGAACCCGCAGGCCGGCTTCGATCACCGATGGCCACGTGTCGCCGCCCTGTCCCCAGACATGGTCGCCGATGAGGTCGCGGACCTCCAGCTCGGTGTCGGCCACGAGGTCGCGGGCGGGGGCGTGCGTCGGTACCGCGGAGATCCGGATGTCGACCCCGTCAGCGCGGGCATAGGTGGCCACGGTTGGGTTTGCGCCGCGGTCGAGGAGGCCACCGAGCAGCTCGGCGACGAGTGATTCGCCGAGGCCAGTCGTGCGCAGAGTGACCGCTGCCAACGCCCGTCCAAGCCCGCGCTCGCGGAGTCGCGGGACGACCCAATCGGTCCACATCGGCCGCATTTCGCGCGGCGGTCCTGGCAGGGCAACGACGATCCGGCCATCGGGCCGGTCGACCCACCAGCCCGGAGCGGAGCCATTGGCATTCGGGATGACGGTGGTCGACCGAGTGACCCAGGCTTGCTTGAGGTTCGTGGCGGGGAAGGCGATACCGCGGCGCTCGAACAGGCCCCGGAGCCAGGTCACCAGTTCGGGGTCCGCGGTCAGCGTTTCATCGATCGCCTCGGCGATCGACTCCCTGGTCAGGTCGTCCGGCGTCGGGCCAAGTCCACCCGTCGTGACGACCAGGTCGGCCCGGGCAAGGCCCGCGATGACCGCGTCACGAACGACCGGCTGATCGTCGGGCAGGGCCGTCATCCGGACGACATTGACCCCGGCCTCGGTCAGGGATCGCGCCAGCTCGCCGCCGTTCGTGTCGCGGGTCTCGCCCACCGTCAACTCTGAGCCAATGGATAGGATCTCGGCCTGCTGAATCTGCCGCATCGCCCGATGGTAGCCCCGCGATCCGGGCCGCGGAGCAGCCGGTTGGTATCATCCGGGTGCGGCAACGCGAGACACGCTACATGGAGTTCCCCGTGGATCCTGCCCAGGACCCGAACATCGCAGGCCCCGCCGAGTCGGACCAGGCGTCCCAGCCGGTTGGCCTGCGCGCCCAGATCGGTGCTGTCCGTCAGGCAATCCGTCGTCTGCTCGGGGCCCATGTCGAACTCGCGAAGGCAGAGGCCAGCGAGATCGGTTCCGAGATCGGCCGGGTGGCACTCCTCGGGGGGATCGCCATTGGCGCCGTCCTGCTGGTCGTGATCCTGGTCGCCCTCGGGGGTCTACTGTTCCTCGCCGAATGGCTGCTTGGGTCCATCGGCTGGGGTGTCCTCCTCGGGACCCTTGGGCTGTTGGACCTCGCGTTTGTCGCCCTGGTCGTCGCGCTCGGGGTGCCGGGCAGCCGGATCGGGCGCGACTTTCTCGTGGCGCTCCTCGCGGCTCTCGCCGTCGCAATCCTGCTGCTGCTCTTCGTCAGCGGCCCCCGGGTTGGTGTGGGCCTTGGACTATTCGTCCTGCTCGCTGCCTGGCCAATCCTGGTCGGCCTCGGCATCGGCCGGACCGGCATTGATACGGATGTCCTCAAGCAACGCTTCTATCCCGTCCAGACCATAGAAACCGCGAAGGAGACCATCGAATGGGTGCGCGAACGGACGCCGCTCGGACGGAAGTCCTAGCAGCCCGCGAGGGCCTCGAGGCCGAGGTCGTTCGCCTCGAGGCCTCCGGCCGTGCCGCGGCAGACATCCCGGCCCGCCTCCGCAAGGATCCGGTCAAGGTCGGCGGCGCTGCTGCTGGTGCCGCCTTCTTCCTGCTCGGTGGCCCGAAGCGGGTCCTCCGGGGAGCTCGGCGCGCGGTCTTCGGCGCTCCGGCTCCGATGCCCGAGTCGATGCTGCCGGACGAGATCGAAGCGGTCCTTCGGAAGCTTGGACCTGACGGCGACCGCGTCCGCGGAATTATCGAGCGCGAGTTCGCGCGGTTCGTGGATCAGAAGTCCGCGAAGCTGCGAGAGCGCGACCTCACTGGCATGGCGAGCGGGCTGCTCTTGAGTGCCCTTGGCCCGGCTTCGGTGCGACTCGGTCGCGAATTCGCCGAGCGACTGTTCCATCCCGACGGCCCTTCGTTCGCGGACGGCCTGCGCAAGGCTCGGGCACGGATGGATGGGACGTCCCCGGCTGCGCCCAAGGATTCCGCTGGCTGAAATGGGTTCACGCGGCACAAGCGCCGCGGAGACCGCTATCCTCGCTCCTGGGCGAGTGGCGAAATGGCAGACGCGCCGGCCTTAGGAGCCGGTGCCGCGTAAGCGGCGTGTCGGTTCGACCCCGACCTCGCCCACCACTTCGATGACGTGGCGCCGGGCGCCCGGGGCTCGCCCCCGTATACTTCGCGGCGATGAACAGCACGATCACGCCAGCACCAAAGAGTTCAATCCTCGTCCGTTTCGAGCTGCCACCAGAGGATCTGGCGGCCGCGCTTGACGAGGCCGTCCGCCATCTTGCGCGCCGCACGAAGATCCCCGGCTTCCGGCCCGGCAAGGCTCCGCGCGCGGTGGTGGAGCGGACGGTCGGACCCGCCGCGGTCCTCGAAGAGGCGCTCGACCATCTCGTCCAGCGGGCCTACCGCGAGGCCATGATCGAGCACGACATCACTCCCCTCACCAACGCCGAGATCGAGATGGAGCAGGCGGAGGAAGGCAAGCCCGTCGTGTTCACGGCGACGGTCCAGGTCCGTCCGGACGTCAAGCTGGGTGACTACGCCAACTTCCCGTTCAAGCCCGAGATCGAGGAGATCGACGAGCCCAAGATCGACAAGGTGATCGAGGAGCTCGCGGACCAGAACGCGACGCTGGCGCCGGTCGAGGATCGCGGCGCCGAAGACGGTGACTACGCCGTCATCGGCTACGTGGGGACACGCGACGGCGTGCCGTTCGAAGGCGGATCGACGGATCGGATGCCACTGATCCTGGGGCAGGAGCGGCTCATTCCCGGGTTTGAGGCGAACCTGCGGGGTCTCGAGCCGGGCGGCTCGACGGCCTTCGACATCACATTTCCGGACGATTACCAGGACACCTCGCTGGCCGGTCAGGTAGCCCACTTCGCAGTCGATATGCGCGAGCTCCGCGTCAAGGTGCCCCCGACCGTGGATGACGAATTCGCCCGGTCGATGGGGGCCTTTGCCGATCTCGCCGCACTGCGGACCGAGATCGCCGCCCGCCTTGCCCGCAACGCCCTGGATCGGGCCCGTCACGAGTTCTCCGACAAGATCATCGAGTACGCCGTGGCCAATGCGACCCTGGAACTGCCCGATATCCTGGTGGACCAGGAAGTCGAGGTCATGCATGACGAGTTCCGCGCATCGCTGACCCGGCAGGGGATTACCGAAGAGGCGTATCTCAAGGTCGTCGAGAAGACAGAGGCCGATCTCCACGGCGAATTCCGACCCGGCGCGGAGAAGCGGGTCCGCGTCCTGCTGGTCCTGTCGAGCATCGCCGAGCAGGAGGGTGTCTCGATCTCGGATGCTGATATCGAGGGGGAGGTCGCGAAGGCCCGGGACCGGTACGGACGCGAGAAGAAGACCGTCGCGTACTTCGAGTCGGCGCGCGGCCGCAGCTTCATCCGGAGCACCCTTCGGCGAAGCCGCGTGGTGGAACAGCTGGTGGAGCGCTGGCTGACAGCGCACCCGGAGCATCCGGCCCTGCCGCACCTCGAGGATGACGCCCCGTCGGGCGTCGACTCGAATTCGGCCGAGGCCAATGCGTCGATTGATGCCACTGATCCCGGATCGGTCCTCGAGCCCGATGCCGAACCGGCTTCGGCCGGCTGACCAGCCTCACGTTGCAGCAGGAGCCAACCATGCTTGTACCCATGGTGATCGAGACCTCCAGCCGGGGGGAGCGCGCCTACGACATCTATTCCCGCCTCCTCAAGGAGCGGATCATCTTCATTGGCGACGTGATCGAGGATCACCTCGCCAACCTCGTCATTGCCCAACTCCTGTTCCTTGAATCCGAGGATCCGGAGAAGGACATCAGCCTCTACATCAACTCGCCCGGCGGTGCCATCACCGCTGGTCTGGCGATCTACGACACGATGCAGTACCTGCGTGCGCCGGTCAGCACCATCTGCCTCGGCCAGGCCGCATCCATGGCGGCAGTCCTGCTCGCGGCCGGCGCCAAGGGCAAGCGCTACGCCCTGCCGCACAGCCGGATCATGATTCACCAGGGATCAGGAGGCTTCAGGGGGAACGCACCCGACGCCGTGATCCAGATGCGTGAATGGGAGCACGTGGTCCAGCTGCTCCACCAGATTCTCGCCCACCACACGGGGCAGACGATCGAAAAGATCGTCACGGACACCGATCGTGACCGGTTCATGTCGCCCGAGCAGGCAAAGGACTATGGCATCATCGATGCGGTGTACAACGCTCAGGGGTCTTCGCTGATCTCGCAGGCCCATGACGCCGGGTTGGCCGGCGGCGAGGGCGGCAAGGTCGTTCCCGCCCCTGCAGCAGAGACGAAGAAGTCGAAGGGTTGACGCCGGCGCCGGGCCGGGGCAACCTGCGACGACTGCACGAGGCACGCGAGTGAGTACGACGAGCACGACTACCAAGGGCCCCAAGGTGCCGTACCGCTGCTCCTTCTGCGGGAAGAGTCAGGAGCAGGTCCGGAAGCTCATCGCGGGCCAGGGCGTTTACATCTGCGACGAGTGCATCCACCTCTGCCAGGAGATCATCGACGAGGAGCTGCTGGAGCAGCCGAAGGTCAAGTCAGCCTCGACGAAGCTCCCGAACCCGCGCCAGATCACCGCGTCGCTCGATCAGTACGTCATCAGCCAGGACAAGGCCAAGAAGGTCCTTTCCGTGGCCGTCTACAACCACTACAAGCGGGTCAACGCGGGCCATTCCATCGACGAGGTCGAGCTCCAGAAGTCCAACGTGTTGCTCGTCGGTCCGACGGGCTCCGGCAAGACGCTCCTCGCCCAGACCCTGGCGCGAGTGCTCGACGTGCCGTTCTGCATCGCCGATGCCACATCGCTGACCGAGGCAGGCTACGTCGGCGAGGACGTCGAGAACATCCTGCTGCGCCTGATCCAGGCTGCCGATTTCGATGTTGCCCGCGCCCAGCGCGGGATCATCTACATTGACGAAATCGACAAGATCGCCCGCAAGGCCGACAACCCGTCGATCACCCGTGATGTCTCGGGTGAGGGTGTCCAGCAGGCGCTCCTGAAGATCCTCGAGGGGACGGTCGCCAACGTGCCGCCGCAGGGCGGCCGGAAACATCCTCACCAGGATTTCATCCAGATCGACACCACGAACGTCCTGTTCATCTGCGGCGGTGCATTCGATGGGCTCGAGAAGATCGTCGAGGAGCGGGTCGGGAAGCGGGCGATCGGTTTCGGATCGGAGGCGCCCCCTTCCCAGGCCGATCGCGCTCAGATCCTCCAGCAGCTCATGCCCGAGGATCTCCTCAAGTACGGACTGATCCCCGAGTTCATCGGCCGCCTGCCGGTTCAGGTGACGCTGGCAGCCCTGACGGCAGAGGACCTCATGCGGGTCCTGATGGAACCCAAGAACGCGCTGGCCCGGCAATTCCAGCGGTTCCTGTCCCTTGACAAGGTTGAGCTCGTCTTCACGCCGGGGGCCGTGCAGGCCGCCGCCGACGTCGCGGTTGAGCGAAAGACCGGCGCCCGCGCGCTCCGCTCGATCCTCGAGGAAGCGCTCCTCGACGTGATGTTCGACATCCCGGAGCGCACGGATATCCGGAAGTGCATTGTCACCGAGGAGACGATCCGCGACCGTCGGGCTCCCCTTCTCCTGACCAAGTCCGATGTCGACAAGGGCGTCGACGAGACCAACTACGAGTCCTGGTTGGCCGAGCAGGGCGCGAGCGCCTGACGCCTCGGGCGCGACGCGCGCAGTGAACCACCAGGATCACGTTGCCCTGATCCGGGGCGGCGTCGAGGGCGCGGGCCCGAGCTGGCTTGAGCTCGGATGCGGCGACGGAGCGTTCACGCTGGCGCTGGCGGACGTGCTGGGCGCGAATGGCAGGCAGATGACTTCGCAAAGACGATGCCCGATGGGCCCTTCGATGGAGTCCTGGCGGCGAACAGCCTGCATTTCGTCCGTGATCGAAAGCCGGTGCTGGCCGAGATCAGGCGCGTGCTCCGACCGGCGGGCCGCCTCGTGATCGTGGAGTACGACGCAGATGCGGGCAATCCGTGGGTTCCGTATCCATTCAGCTTCGACCGCTGGCGCTACGAGGCCACGGCCGCCGGATTCGAGAAGGTCGAGCTCCTGCATCGAGTCCCCAGCCGCTTTCTCGGGGGCATCTACGGTGCCGTGGCGACCTCTGCGCGGCTGTCGGAGCGGCCGTCCGAGTCGGCGAGTGGGCCTGAGGTGCGTGCTACACTCCCGCCTCACGGCAGGGACCGGGAAGAGTAGGGTCGAGTCGGCCACGGAGCGAGTGCGGGATGGTGCGAGCCGCGCAGGCATGACGGACCCGAATGTCGCCCGCGAGCCGAGCGGTTGGCGCCCGATAGCGCGCCATGAGGAGGCCCGGGTGCCGCGTCCGTGATGAGCGGGTTGTGCCGGTCCTCGAACCAGCAGGTGGTACCACGACCCCGTTCGTCCGCTGGACGTACGGGGTTGATGATTCTCGGCCGGTCGGCATCGGGCACCGACCGACTCAAGGGGATCCAGGAGGCACGATGACTGAACACGAGCTTGCGAAGGCCTATCAGCCCGCAGACTTCGAGGGGGCGATCTACGAGCGCTGGCTCGTGGCCGATGTCTTCGCGCCTGACGGCCAAGGTTCCCGTGCTGATGCGACCCGGCCGCCGTTCGTGATCATTCAGCCACCCCCGAACATCACGGGCGCGTTGCACCTTGGCCATGCCCTCACGTCCACGGTCGAGGACCTGATGATCCGGCACGCCCGAATGTCCGGGCGGCCCTCGCTCTGGCTTCCGGGCCTGGATCATGCCTCGATCGCCGCGCAGTACGTCCTCGACCGGATCATCGCGGCGGACGGCCAGACGCGCGAGGAGCTCGGCCGCGAACGCTATCTCGAGCGGATGTGGGAGTTCATCAACACCACGCGCGAGGTGATGCTCGGCCAACAGCGCCGGATCGGTGCGTCGCTCGACTGGGGCCGACTGCGCTTCACGATGGACGACGTGTCGTCCCGGGCGGTTCGGACCGCGTTCGCGCGGCTCTACCGCGACGGCCTCGCCTACCGGACTGAGGCCCTGATCAACTGGTGCCCGGGCTGCCGGACGAGTGTCAGCGACCTCGAGGTGATCCCGACCGAAGAGACGGGCTCACTCTGGACGCTCCGCTACCACCTGCTGGACGCCAGCGGGACCCCGTCCCCCGACTCGTGGATCAGCGTCGCCACGACTCGTCCGGAGACGATCCTGGGCGACACGGCGGTCGCGGTCCACCCCGACGACGCGCGCTACACGGCGTTCGTCGGTCGGACCGTCCGGATCCCGTTCGTCGAGCGCGACGTTCCGATCATCGCCGATGAGGCGGTTGACCCGGCATTCGGGACTGGCGCCGTCAAGATCACGCCGGCCCACGACAAGACCGACTACGAGACGGGACGCTGGCACAACCTGCCGATGCTCACGGTGCTGGCCGACGATGCCACGATCAACGATCTTGGCGCGGGCTACATCGGTATGGATCGCTACGCGGCGCGGAAGGCGATCGTGCAGGACCTCGCCGCCCGCGGAGACCTCGAGACCGAGCAGCCGCACGAGATGCTCATCGGGCGATGCCAGCGCTCGAGCGATGTGATCGAGCCGCGCCTGAAGACGCAGTGGTTCATCCGGACCGCGCCGCTGGCTGCGGCAGCGCTCGAGGCAACGCGATCCGGGAAGACGAAGATCGTCCCGGCCCGATTCGAGAAGGTCTGGGAACACTGGATGACCTCGATCCACGACTGGAACGTGAGTCGCCAGCTCTGGTGGGGCCATCGGATCCCGGCCTGGTATTGCCCCGATGGTCACGTCACCGTCTCCGAGCTCGAGGGAGGTCCGGCCGGCTGTGCCGAATGCGATCGGTCGCTCGCTGAGCTGGTCCAGGACCCCGACATCTTTGACACCTGGTTCAGCTCGGGGCTGTGGCCCTTCTCGACACTCGGTTGGCCGGATGAGACGGACGACCTTGACCGCTTCTATCCCGGGACCGTGATGGAGACCGGCTACGACATCATCTTCTTCTGGGTTGCTCGCATGATGATGATGGGCATTCACCTCATGGGTGACGTGCCATTTACCACCGTCTACCTGCACGGCCTCGTCAAGGATCCGTACGGGAAGCGGATGTCGAAGACCAAGGGAAACGTCGTCGATCCGCTCGAGGCAATCGCCGAGTCAGGCGCCGATGCCCTCCGATTCGCGCTCGTTCACGGGACCTCGCCGGGGAACGACCAGAAGTTCCGGAGCGAGCGTCTCGACGACGGACGCAACTTCGCGAACAAACTCTGGAACGCGACGCGCTTCGTTCTCGGCGCCCGTCCGGCGACGATCCGGGTCGATGCGTCCCGCCAGTCGCCTGACGCATCGCAGCTCGGGCCCGCCGAGCGCTGGATCCGTTCACGCGCGGCGGGCGCCGTCGAGTCGGTCGACCGAGCGATGGCCGATCTCCAGTTCGCTGAAGTGACCCGGACGCTGTACGACGCGATCTGGTCGGAATTCTGCGATTGGGGGCTGGAGTTCGCCAAGGTCCGGCTGACCGACGAGTCCCTGGCGCCGGAGACGCGTGCGGCGACCTGGTGGACGCTGGTCGAGGCGCTCGATACCTACCTTCGCCTGCTCCATCCGGTCATGCCCTTCGTGACCGAAGAGCTGTGGGCCGCCCTGCCGCATGCGGCCGATGATCCCTCGCTCCTGATCGTGGCCGACTGGCCGTCGATGGCGGACCGAGAGCCCCAGGTCGAGGCCGATGTTGACACTGTCATCCAGCTGATCGGTGCACTCCGGAACGCGAGGGCGGAAGCGGGCGTGGAGGCCGGGGAGTGGCTCGCGGTCCGGGTCGTAGTGCCAGATGGTCTGGCACCCGCGTTCAGCCTGCTCGCACCCTCCGTCGGGCGGCTCGCTCGAGCCCGGCCGCTTGTTCAGCTAGGGTCACCGGACGAGTTGAGCCGGTCTGCCGAAGCGGGCTTGACTGTCGTGGTCGGTGACCTCCAAGCACAGATTGAACTCTCGGCCGACGAGGATTCAGCGGACCGCGAGCGCGTCCGCCTCGAAAAGGACCTCGCGGAAGCGGAGAACTTCCTCGCTGCCGCACAGGCGCGCCTTGGCAGCGACGCCTTCGTTCAGCGGGCGCCCGCAGCGGTGGTGGCCGGCGCGCGGTCACGAGCGGCCGAACTCGAAGAGACCGTTGCGCGGCTGCGGGATCGTTTGCGGCGCTGAAGCCGGACGGCTACTTGACGGAACCGGCGAGCAACCCCTGCACGAAGTACCGCTGCAGGCTGAAGAAGACAATGATCGGGACGACCATCAGGAGGAATGCCCCCGCCGCCAGGAGGTTCCACTCCGTGCCGTACTGGCTGAGCAGGGTGCTGATCTGTCGGGTCAGCGGCCAGTTCTTCGGCTCCTGGACGAACACGAGCGCCATCAGCAGGTCATTCCAGACCCACAGGAACTGGAAGATCCCATAGGCCGCGATCGCGGGTACGGACAGCGGGACCACGATGGTCCGGAAGATCCCGATTCGGGATGCCCCATCGATCCGAGCCGCCTCGATCAGGTCGCGCGGCAGGGTGATGAAGAAGTTCCGCAGGAGGAAGATCCCGAACGGCAACGCGAACGCCGTGTGAGTGAGCCAGATGCCCATGAAGTTCTTGGTGAAGCCCAACTGCGCGAACAGCTGGAGGATCGGGATGAAGGCAACCTGCGCCGGGACCATCATCAGCGCGATCACCGTGAGGAACATCGTGTCCCGGAGTGGGAACTTGATCCACGAGAAGGCGTACGCCGCGAGTGAGGCGATCGCGAGCGGCAGAAGCGTGGACGGTACCGAGATGATGATGTTGTTGATGAACGCCCGGAACATGCCTTGCGCATTCAGCACCGACACGTAGTTCTCGGTCGTGAACCTAAGCGTGTTGAGTGTTTCCCACCAGCCGGTCGCCTGGATGTCCGATCGAGGCCGGAAGGACGTTACGAGCAACCCGATCGTTGGCGCCAGCCAGATGACCGCCACGATCCCGAGGACAATGTGAATCGGCGTCCGGTTCAACACCTGGACGATGCGGCCGCTCAGCGTTCGCGGGCGTTCGCTGCCGGAGGTGGGGCGAGGCAGGTCGGGGGCAATGCTCACGTGACGGCCTCCGTCCGGAAACGCCGGACGTTATAGAGCATCACCGGGATCATCATGATCAGCATCACGACGGCAACGGCGGCGCCCTTTCCGAACAGGCCGCCCGGGAATGACTCCTGGTACATCGTGAAGGCAATAACCCGGCTTGAGGTCCCCGGGCCGCCCGACGTCATGACGTAGATCAGGTCGAACAACTTGACGACGTTCACCGTCAGGGTGACCGCCAGGACGGAGATCGGCAGACTGACCATCGGCAGAATGATCCGCCGGAAGATCTGGATCTCGTTCGCGCCGTCTACCCTGGCGGCCTCCATGATCTCGGACGAGATGCTTTTGATCGCGGCGGACAGGATGACGGTCGAGAAGCCGACGGAGCCCCAGATCCCGACCGCGATCAGCGACGCATTGACGAATCCCGGATTGCCGAGCCACGAGATGGGACCGACCTGAATTGCGTCGAGCAGTGCGTTCAGCAGGCCAGTTTTAGCGTCAGGTGCATAGACGAACTTCCAGATCACCGCCAGGGCGGTGGCCGCGATGGCCATTGGCAGGAAGACGATCGACTTGATGATCGACTCGTACCTGACGCGCGAGGCCATGACCGCGACGATCAGGCCAAGGAAGATGACCAGCGAGGTATAGAAGATCAGCCACAGGACGTTGTTGAAGAGTGCGCCTGCTGGCGGGAACTCCGACAGATCGATGAATCTCGGGTCGTTGGTGAACAGGTTGACGTAGTTATCCAGGCCCACGAAGTTCGTGAATTCTCCGCGTCGGCCCCGATCGAAACTCAGCAGGACTGTGTAGATCGTCGGATAGACGAGAAAGATCCCAAGGAGGAGTCCGGTCGGCAGGAGGAACAACAGGGCTGACATCCAGCCCGATCTTTCGCTGCTGGATTCAGCCTTCGACCGCGCAGGCACCGGCGGCACGTTCTGTGTCGGACTGATGATCGCGGGCGCGGTCATCGGAGCATCCTCCTCCAAATGGTCGCCGGAGAGGGTCCGGATGGAGCCCTCTCCGGCGGATCGCTACTCGAGCTTGACGCTACTCGGCGTTCCAG
>JBDTOF010000114.1:0-37184 GCA_039933375.1 Chloroflexota bacterium | reverse complement strand
CAGCGCTGCTGCGCTCCCCGGAGGCGATCTTCAATTGTCGGGCGAGTCTACACCGCAATGGCGGCAATACCGCCCGGCGCTCGTCGCCAGGCCCGACAGCCTCAGTCGCCGTGGGCTCCGCCGAGCTGCCACTCGATCCAGGCGATGACGTCGGCGATGACCGACGAGCCCTCGGGCTCGTTGTGGAGTTCGTGGCGGAGCCCCGGGTAGGTCCGACGCGTGACGCCCGGCACGATGGCTAGCGCCTCGCTCGCCTTCACGGGCACGAGCCCGTCGTCCTCAGCATGGATCACGAGCGTGTGGACGGACAACTGCGACGCCGCGGCACGGACCCTCGCCTGCTCGGCAAATCCGAGCGCCCCGAGCCACGCGGTCGTGGAGGTCTGTACGAGCGGATCAATCTGAACGGCGTGTTGGATCTCTTCGTCACGCGACCGAATCGTGGGAACGATGCCATTGGCGATATGAAGTCTCGGGACAATCCTCGCGAGGATCGGCGCCGCGAGATGCTTCCAGGTCGCCAGGCGATCGGCAAGACCCGGCGCCGACAGGACCATCAAATCCGGCGGAGTTCGATCGGACAGAGCGTAGCCGAGCGCGATCAGCCCGCCGAGGGAATGGCCATACAGCACGACCGGTCGCCCCGGCAGTGCTGCTCGGGCGGCCGCCAGTCGGTCCGCGACGTCGTCGTAGTAGCGGCTGAAGTCATCGACGTACGCGCGCTCGCCACCCGATGCGCCGAAGCCGCGCTGATCCCAGGAGAAGGTTTCCAAGCCGGCTGCCGCCAGTTGCGCCCCGACGTGCTCGTACCGACCACTGTGCTCGCCCAGCCCGTGGACGATCACGACCGCAGCGCGGGGTGCTTCTTCCGGCCAGTGACGAGGCTGGGGCGGGTCCGTGTCCGGGACTCCGGCTGGCCAATGCCTGGTCAGAAGCCGGATGCCGTCTCGAGTGGTGGCGCTGTCGATCGTCGATGGCATGTGTGGCAGCGTACCGCGCAGCCGCGGCCTCCGCTGGCCCGGGTACGATCTCCGGGCCATGGGCGACGACACCGACTGGATCGAGATCGCGGATCGCGTCTTAACGCGGCGCTACGCGTTCCTGGACCAACAGATCGGGCTCGTGCTGGGCGATGGCGAGGCTCTTGTCATCGACACCCGCGCCTCGCCTGTCCACGCCCGCGAGCTCCTCGAGGACATCGCCCGCGTCACGCCGCTTCCCGTCCGGATCGTGGTCGATACGCACTGGCACTGGGACCACGTCTTCGGGAACAGCGAATTCCCGCTGGCGAACATCTGGGGCCACCGACGCTGCCGCACCCACCTGCTCGGGCACGGCGACGAGGAGCGTCTCGAGACGATCGAGTCCATGCCCGACCTCGCCGACGACCTCCGAGCGATGACGATCGTCCCGCCGGATCAGGTCTTCGACGACCTCGTCACGATCGAGGTCGGGGGACGGAGCGTTGAGCTTCGGCATCTCGGCCGCGGCCACACGGACGCGGACATCGTCGCGATCGTGCCGGACGCTAACGTTCTGTTCGCCGGCGATCTCCTCGAGGCCGACGCGACTCCGTGGTTCGGTGACGGCTACCCGATCGATTGGCCTGGGACAGTCGAGAGGCTCCTGGAACTGGTGACGGGGCCGGTGGTGCCCGGGCACGGGTCACTTGGTGACCGTGCGTTCGTGGAGGCACAACTGGCCGATTTCCGCGCCGTGTCGGCGACGGCGCGGGCCTTGCATTCGGGCGAACTCGATCGCGCGGCTGCATTTGCCGCGATGCCGTACCCGGCGGCGGCGGCGGAGGGACCGCTCGATCGAGCGCTGGCCCAGCTCCGCGGCGAGCTCGACTAGGCCTGTTCCGGCCGTGGTGGCCGCGCGCGGCTCACCCTCCGACGCGAACGACCCAGCGGCCGCGAGCGTCGCCGGCCCGGATCGCATCCAGGGCTGGTTCGAGCGTCTCGAGCGTTACTCCGCTGATGCGCTCGCCGAGCGCTCGCGGTCTGAGATCGGTCGCCAGCCGCTCCCAGATCCGGACCCGCTTCTCAATGTCGAGATAGGCCGAATCGATCCCCAGGATGGCCGCCCCGCGGAGGATGAAGGGGAAGACGGTCGTGGTCAGGGCCGGGCCCGAGGCGTTGCCACAGGCGGCCACGGCGCCGCCGCGACGAAGGGTTCGCAGGATGTACGGCAAGGCTGTCGCGCCGACCGAATCGACGGCGGCGGCCCATCGCTCGGCCTCGAGCGGCCGACCCCCGGCCGAGATCTCCTCCCGCGACAGGAACCCGGCGGCACCCAGCGAACTGAGCCACTCGTGCTCGTCGGTCTTGCCGGTAGCAGCCCAGACTTCGTAGCCAAGTTGACTCAGGATCGAGATCGCAGTGCTGCCAACGCCCCCCGACGCACCCGTGACGAGGACGGGGCCATTGGCCGGCTTGAGTCCGCGCGCTTCAAGCTCGAGGACCGAAAGAGCCGCGGTGAACCCGGCGGTACCGAGAGCCATCGCATCTCGCGCCGTGAGGCCATCGGGCAGCGGGACGACCCAGGCGGCCGGGACCCGCGCGAACTCCGCGAAACCGCCGTGGTGGCTGACGCCCAGGTCGTAGCCGTGTGCGATCACCTGTCGGCCGGGTTCGAAGGCGCGGTCCCCTGACCGGATGACGGTGCCCGCGAGATCGATGCCCGGGACCAGCGGATATGTCCGGGCAACCTTGCCGTCGGCGGTCGCGGCGAGCCCGTCCTTGTAGTTGACCGACGACCAGGCGACCTCGATGTCCACGTCCCCAGCGTGCAGATCGGCCGGCGTCAGCGCTCGAAGCCCACGCTCGAACTGATCGTCCTGGCGGTCCACGACGTAGGCACGAAAGCTGTCTGGAATCGAGGTCATGAGCTCCTCGGCGCGGCGGCTGCGATGGGAGAATCGAGCCGGGTGCGATATCATGCGCCCCGCGCCTCGACGGCGCGATCACTGGCGAGTGGCCAAACGGTAAGGCACCTGATTCTGGATCAGGGGATTGAAGGTTCGAATCCTTCCTCGCCAGCCAATGTCCCGAGCACAATGCGGCTGTTTCGCGGCACCCAACGGCGGATCGCGGCGCCCGGCGGCACGGATGGTGCGGTGGATGCTCTCGCCTATGCGTCTGGTAGGGCAAGAGGAGTCACCCCGAGACCTACTGCGGGCAGGCCGAGCGGCGGCTCGTGATGTCGAGCCTGGAGCCCTCGGAATTAGACCGCCTGGCCGAGGCTCTGGTTCGCCGGCTCCGCCAGACGGTCGGCTGGAAGCGCGACTTGGACTTGCCGACCAAAAGGGCGGCCCCCATCGACCCAGGGCCTCAGTGGTCCCGGGTCCACGCAAGGAGCTTGAGCTCCGAGGCTCGTAGAACGGCCGCGCGACGCGAGTTCACGCCGAGCTTCGCGTAGATGTTCTTTGTGTGGGTGCGCATCGTATTCAGCGATACGACGAGTTGGCGAGCGATACCCGGTCCGTCAAGTTCCGTGGCCAGCAGTCGCAGAACCTCGAGTTCCCTGTCGCTCAAACGCTCGATCAATGGCTGCCGCTGCCTGGTCACAGGTCGGTTCGACCGGCCGTCGAACGCCGCCATCAGGCGTCCCGCGTAGTCCCGCGCCCGGCCGCCCTTCGCCGCAGCCCGCAACAGCGGCACCAGGCCTGGCCCCTCGTCGGCGAAGATCCGGACGTAGGCTTCGGGCTCGGCGGCCTCCAGCGCTCGACCGATCGCCTCGGCGGCACCACCACGCTCACCTGCGGCGTGGCTGGCGAGCGCTTGCAGCACCAGGATCTCGAGGACACTCCGTCTCCGCCCGCCGGCATCAGCCGCGTCGAGCAACCGGGCCAGGAGGGCCGACGCGCGCTCCGCGGCAGCAAGGCCGCCCTCCTTCTGGGCACGAATGAGGAGCGCTCGAGCCAGGATGATGTGCTCGAACTCGTGGATATAGGTGAGCCCGTCGTCAACCGAGACGCCCCGCTCGGCGGCCCAGGCCAACGCGTCTCCCCACCGTCCCTGCCCCAGCCATACGCGTGCGCGCACCGCAGAGATCGGTCGGGTATCAGGAAAGAAGTCGCTGACATACACCCGCTCCGCGTCATCGAGCGACTGAATGGCGCCGTCGAGATCTCCTCGCGCTTCCAGGAGCCGCGCCGCCGCCACTCGCGAGCGGTAGGCGTTCTGCGGAAGCCCCATCGCCTCGCCGAGCTCCGTGCTCGCATCCAGATGCATCTTCGCGGCGGTCAGGTCGTTCCACTCGCGATACAGCTCACTGAGACCAACGTGCATATCGGCCGCTCCACGAAGGGGGGACTTGCCCGCTTGAGCGCCCAGCCGCAGGCCGCGCTCGTACGTCCGCCGCGCATCGGCGAGACGGCCCTGGGCAATCCGGATGTCGGCCATGGCCATGAAGCACCCGAGCATGTCGGCGTGGTGCCCAGCCTGCTCAAGGTTCACCAGCGCTTCGGACCAGGCCTCGTGCGCGACCTCCAGATCGCCGATCGTCCAGTACGCGAGACCGAGTAGCCCGGCGGCACCACCGCGCTCCAGAGGCTGATCATCCTGGGCGACCTCAAGCGCCGTTCGGGCATAGGCGATCGTGCCCGGAAGATCGCCTCGCATCCGGGCGAGCCCGGATCGGTGGAGGGCGATTGCACTCGGGAGATGCCCGAGGAGCTCGGTGTGGCGGACGATCATTCCGGCCGCCACCGCGGCGACCCGTGCATGCTCATCCTGGGTGGCGCCCACCCATCGCTCCGCGTCCGCGAGCCGAGCTTCCACACCCTGGAGCTCGCTGGTGGAAAGTAGCGCCCCGACGTGCGCCATTGCGAGTACGGGCCTGGCCGCGAAGATCTCGTCAGGGAGCGCGTCGAGCCAGCGGCGAAGCGTAACCTCTTGCCGGTTCCTGATCATGGCCTGCGCGGCAACCTCGATGAGATCCGCGGCTCGTTCGAAATCCTGGGCATCGAGGGCATGTCGGATGGCCTCTGGCTGCTCGCCGTGCCGCTCGTGCCAGATGCTCGCGCGCTTGTGGAGTACAGGGACGAGGTCTTGGTACTCATCCAGCAAGCGAGCTCGCAGCATGGCGCCGAACAGGTGGTGATAGCGGTACCAGCGGCGCCGATCGTCCAGCGGGACGAGGAACAAGTTGGCGCGCTCGAGCGCTTCGAGCATCGCTCGACCGTCGTTCTGGCCGGTCACGGCATCACACAGAGGACCAGTCATCTGGTTGAGGATCGATGTCTGCGCCAGGAAGGTGCGTGTCCGCTCCGGCTGGCGTCGGAGGACCTCATCGACCAGATAGTCCACGACATACCGGTCATCGCCGGCAAACGACGCGATGAATGCCGAGACATCGTCGCGTCCCTCCATCGACAGCGCCGACAGCTGGATCGCAGCGATCCAGCCCTCGGTTCGCGACTCAAGCGCTGCGACGTCGCTGTCCGTCAAGCCGAGACCCACGGCGCCATTCAGGTAGTCGGCCGCTTCATCCACCGTGAAGCGGAGATCGGCCGCGCGGATCTCGACCAGCTCAGCGCGGGCACGCAATCGCGACAGGTGCAGTGGCGGATCGGACCGGGTGGCGACGACGACATGGACCTGCGCGGGCAGGCGCTCGAGGAGGTCTGCCAGGGCGTCGTGGACTTCCTGGGCCTCGATTACGTGGTAATCGTCCAGCACGAGGACGATCTCGGTCGGCAGCGCGGCGAGATTGTTGACGAGGGTGCCGACATCGAACGCCTGCTCCGGATCAAATGGTGATCCGTCGGCCCCCACGTTGATCGCGGCCCTGCGCAACGCCGCGAGCGCATAGGCCCAGAACATCGCGGGGTCATTGTCACCTGGATCGAGCGAGACCCAGGCCGTAGCCGCAAGGGGAATTCGAGGCGACCCGACCCAGTCCCCGATCAGCGTGGACTTGCCGAAGCCAGGCGGCGCAGACACGAGCGTAAGCCTCGTCTCGGTGCCTCGCTGGACGCGCTCGATCAGGCGCGATCGCGCCACGACGCGTGGTCCGCGCCGGGGGAAATGCAGCTTCGTCTCGATCAGCGGTCCGGTCATGTCGCCATGATGGGGCACCGCAGCGGCAGACGGTCCGAGGGCCGCGGCCAAACGATCGCTGTCGAAAGAAATCACCACCGCAATCACCACGCCTGGTGATGTGCGCTCACCACGTTGGCGCCCACCTTGCAGCTAGAGATCAGCTCGGCTCGCCGATCGGATCCAGTGGGAACCCTGCAAGAGGAGCGATATGACCGAAGAACGGACAGCGACCGACACTCGATCGTCGGCCGGACGCTACGAAATCCGGTTGGGGGGCCGACTCGATGCGCGGTGGGCAGCCTGGTTCGACGGGCTGACCGTCCGACATGAGAGCGACGGGATCACCGTCCTCGCCGGCCCGGTCGCCGACCAGGCTGCGCTCCACGGCCTGCTCCAGCGAATTCGTGACCTGGGCCTGCCACTCGTTTCGATCACTCGGGACGAGACCGACTCGGCTCAGATAACCAATCAAACCAAACGGCCCACACCAACGAAAGGACTTCCGAAATGACCGAATCGCGAAAGACAGCGCTCACTGTGGGCGTGCTCTTCATCCTCACCTTCATCACCTCGATCGCCGCCGTGTTCGCCTACGGGCCGGCGCTGAGCGATCCCAACTACATCGGTGGGGCCGGTGCCGATGGCAGCGTGTTCCTCGGGGCCTTCCTCGAACTGCTCCTGATCATCACCAACATCGGCTGCGCCGTCGTGCTCTTCCCGCTGCTCAAGCGGCAGAACGAGGGACTGGCTCTCGCCTACGTGGCGGCTCGCATCGTCGAGTGCACGTTCATCCTCGTCGGACTCCTGAGTGTCCTGACCATTGCCAGCCTGCGACAGACCGGCGCCGATACCGGCTCGCTCGCCTCGATCGGCACCACACTTCGCGCCCTCCATGACTGGACGTTCCTGCTCGGCCCCGGCTTTTCCGATGGCGTCGGGACCGGAATGATCCTGGGCTGGCTGATGTACCGGTCCGGCGTGGTTTCGCGTCGCATGGCACTCATCGGTGTGGTCGGCGGCACGATGCTCGCCACCTCGGGGATCGCCGTACTGCTCGGCGTGATCCCGCAGGGCTCCGCGCCACAGGGCATCGCGACCATCCCGGAGGTCATCTGGGAGGCATACCTGGGCCTATGGCTGACCTTCAAGGGCTTCAAGTCGGCATCGATCCTGGGGCGCGACGCCCGGGAGCCCGCAATCGCGCCGGCCTACGCCGCCGCCTGATAGCTGGCATCTGTGAGGGCTCCGGAGCTGGCCTCCGGGGCCCTCGCCCTTCTCATATTCCAACCGACAGTCCTCGTCCACAGGACGACATAAAGGAAGCACCCCCATGTCCGAGAAGACGATCGGCACGCTCCCAGACCGCACCCCGCCGCGCTTCGCGGTCCGTATCTTCTGGTCACTCCATCGAGCCGTCTACCGGCTCAGTGGTGGCCGTCTGGGGCTCTCGCGACCGAAGGCCGGAGCCAGGTTCGGAATGATGCGCCTCACGACCCTGGGCCGACGTTCCGGCCAGTCACGGGTCGCGATCATCGGATACTACGAGGACGGCTCGAACCTGGTCACTCTGGCCATGAACGGCTGGGGCACAACCGAGCCAGCATGGTGGCTGAACCTCCAGGCCAACCCCGACACGACCGTTGACCTCGCCGACGGCTCACGCCCCGTCCGCGCCCGCGTCGCGACCGGCGAAGAGCGGACGCGACTGTGGGCCGGCTTCGCCGACTACCCGGGCTGGGGCAAAGACCTCGACGGCCTCGCCGACGGCCGATCCACGGCGACCGCAGTCGTGGTCCTCGAGCCCCGGTCGAGCCGAAGTACTGCCCGATGACCACGATCGCGACAGCACCAACGATGGCCGTCCGTCGGCCTCGTCGACTCAGGCGCCGTCACCTTTGGCTCATCCCAGGGCTGGGCGTGACGCTCTTCGCCAATGGCCAGGCCCAGATCCATGACCTCGGGCTGGCCCCGTTATTGGTGTTCAGCATCGCGCCGCACATGACCGTCCTGCTGGGGATCGGCCAACCACACGCGAAGGGGCAGCTTGCCCCGCGAGCGGTGCCGCTCTTCAATCTCATGCACCAGCCGGCACTGCCGCTGGCCGTCGTCGCGACGGCGGCGCTGGGGGTCTTGCCACTGTTCTGGCTGGTTGGTGGATTGGCATGGCTGGGTCACATCGTCGTCGACTGGGGCCTCGATGATGGGCTCTGGACCGCAAATGGGTCTTCGCTGACCTTGCCAGGCGTCGCGACCTCCTGATAAAACACCGCACCGTGGATCGCGGCCGCCAACGGCCCGACGCGCCCGCGGAGCAGCTTCACGTGCCCGCCCGACGAGCTATTGTGGCGCCCGGGCGATGGGATGACCCCTGCCCAAACGGTCAACCTCCTGAAAGGCAGCCATGCAGAAGTTGAGCGAGAAGCCGTACTACACCCGGATCGCCCTGCTGGGCATCGCGATGTACCTCTTCATCGAGGCGGTCATCCTCGTGGTGACCCTGATCGTCGAGCCGTCGCAGTGGGCGTACGCCTGCATCGTCGGCGGGATTGCGGCCGCCGTCGGTGTGGTCATCTACTTCGTGCGTCCCTGGGGCCTGATCCTGGGCGTCCTCGTCGGGCTCCTCGGGATTCTCTTCGCGATCGATGGTCTTGGCGAAAATCTCTCCTCGCCGGACTCATTCCTCGACTTCGCGTACCGACCAGTCATTGGCCTGGCGGCGGCGATCTTCCTCCTGGGCGGGAGCGCCGCGGGCTTGGTCCAGCACCTTCGTGGTCGCACCAGCACGAGCGGGCCGGCCGGCGTGACCGCGGCCGTCAAAGGCATCCTCGCACTCGTGGCGATCTTGTCGATCCTCTCCGCGGTGCTCACCGTTACCAACATCCATGGTGTCGCGGCGGCCGACAAGCAGGGGGCGACCACGATCACCGCACACGAGACGTCCTACGACGCGGGCACCCTGACGGCGGCCGCCAACGGCACGACGAAATTCGTCTTCCATAACGGCGACCCCATCGTTCACACGTTCACGATCGACGCTCTCGGCATCGATGTGAAGGTGGGGCCGGGCAGCGAGAAGCTGTTCGAGCTGACGTCGCCGAAGCCGGGCACGTATCAGTTCTACTGCCGGATCACCGGACATGCCGAGACGATGCAGGGAACGCTGACGGTGCCTTGAGGGTGACTTGTGATTCGAGTCATTTCGGCGTCGGCCGCGATCCGGCGACAGGCGGGCGACGGACGATCGACAAGTGTGAAATCAGCCGCCGATCAACCGCGGCGACGACCGTCTCCTCTCCTTCTCGGCAGTCGGAGGATCGAACGCAGGGCTAAGGTAGTTCAGATCCGGATCGGGGATTGACGTCTAGGTCATCGCATGACGCCCACCGGCAGGCGCAGTCACACCCGCGTCCGTCTTAGCCGTGCGAGAAAATGCCCGGTCCGTCCCACACCCATGCGTCGGCCTTATCGGCCACTAGGCGCCTCAGCTTCGGACCCTGCCCGCCTACGAGGATGCGCGGCACGGCTGAGGTCGTGGTTCATAGGCGTCGGTCACGTGGTAGTGGCGTCCCTGGAACGTCGCCGGCGAATCGCGCCACATCGTGCGAATGAGGTCGTTCGCCTCAACAAGCTGGTCGATCCGGGTGCCGGCCGACGGGAACGGGCAGTCGTAGGCGAGGCACTCGTCGTCCTGCAGCCTCGGTCGCTTGCCTATGGGTGCGCGATGGTGATCGACGTCGCGCCGTTCGATGCTGGTCGATACGTCCAGCCCGTAGCCGCCAGCGAAGTCACCGTGAAGGTGACCGACGACTTCTTGTTGCTGATGTTGGAACTCGTCACTGAGCATGAGCCCGTCGCAAGGGTGGTACATGTCCCGGAACCTGACGTCCCTCCCGACCATGTGCCGGTCACCGTGACGCCACCGACCGGGATGCTACTGCCCGTCGCGACCACCGTGATCGTCGCAGTCGCCGTCCAGGAACTACGGCCGACCGTTATCGAGGTCCCCGTGATCGTTCCGATGGACATGTTCGCAGCGGCCGGCGCAGTCACTTGGATCGATGCGCTCGTCGAACCGGTCGCGCTACCGTTGTCGGTCACGACCAACCCGACCGTGTACGTGCCACCAACTGCGTACGTGTGCGACGGGTTTGTGGCGGTCGAGGCCGCACCATCACCGAAGGTCCAGCTCCGGCTCGCGATGGTGCCGTCGCTGTCGGTCGATGTGTCCGTGAAGTTGCAGGTCAGGTCGGTGCACCTGCTCGTGAACGAGGCGGTCGGCGGCGTATTCGTCGGTGTCCCGGCCGTCCAGTTGTAGCCGGCATTCCACGTGACCGTGGCGAGCTTTGCCTGCCCGGCGATCGAAGGGTGGAAGTAATCCCCCGCCACGTCGCTCTTCGCGAACTGCACATTGAATACGGCATCGTTGTCGTAGAGGCAATGTGACGCAAACGCTGCGCTCTCGCAGACGGCCTTCAGCTGGGCATTGAAGTCGATGTTCTGCTGGCGAACGGCGGTGCGACGCTGGACATCGACCGACTGCGTGGAGGTCGGATTTGCCAGCAGGGACTGGCAGATGCCGCCAGCCGACCAGATAAAGCGAGGCCACCAGCTGCCCTGGAAGAGCGACCACAGTTGGTACACGTCGGGGATGCTCGCGACCAGGACGCGGGTGTTTGGCGAGCCGCTCGTGAGCGTCGTCATCGCCCTGACGAATTGGTCGTGGAACGTGCTCACAGAGGTCATCCCGACAACCGTGTCCGTGCAAATGTCGTTGCCGCCGATCAGGACCGTCAGGTAGTCGGGTTGGACGTTGACGACATTGGTCATCTGGCCCTGGAGGTCGAACATCTTGGCACCGGCCACAGACAGGTTGCGGGTCGTGCTGCCGATCGGAGCGCCGAGCGCGAGCAGGCGCTGGGACTGGCTATTGACCGTCGTGTTGCTACCGGTGGCCCACGAGTTCTGCGGGTAGTCGGCGCCCAGGGTCCCGCCCGTGCTGTCCGCCTGGGTGATCGAGTCGCCGACGGCCGCCATGGATGCCGGCAGCGAAAGCGTCGGTGCCCCCGCGGCGCCAGCTAGCGTCCCCATCGGCAGGACGAGCGCAGCCACAAGGCTGGCAATGATGAACGGGGTCGACCGTCGCTTCGCCATGACCGCAGGCTCCTCCACCCTCCACGGCGGTGGCGACGCACCCGGGCGGCTCGGTGCCACTGCCAGGTTCACGGTGCCGACGGAAGGGCCACTGCCCACGATAGTCCCGGCCGTCAAGACTCGGCATCGTAGGGGTCGCCGCCTCAGATCGGACGAACTACCTGCATTTCGGCGCTGTGGTGTACCACTTGTAGCCGGCGGCGACGCACGTGGTCTTTGTCGTATACGCCGAGGCGGGCTTGCGTGTCGGTGACGGCGTTCGGGTGGGTACGGGCGTAAGCGTGGGTGCGGGCTGAGAGACGCCCCGGGTCACGCTGGCACCGATCTGGGCTCCGACGGTCGACAAGGACCCGGCGACCTGCTTGCCCAGGAATGTGGTCGCGCTGATGGCAAGCACCGCAACGAGCGCGAGAATCAGGGCGAATTCGACGAGGCCCTGTCCTGATTGGCGGGACCTTCGGGTCCCGTTGGGGAGTGGCTTCCCAGTAGAGCCGAGGCTCATCAATGCGCTCCAGATTGGATTGGTGACGGTCCGCAACGTACCGAACGCGGATCGCGTAGGCCGTGGTACGGAAGTCATTCCGATCCTGGCCACTCGGGCCACGCGACCTACCGGCGGCGGCGATCCCGACCGCTGGCGATTCGTCGGGCCTGCTTCGCCGCCGACATCTGCTGGTCGGCATCGTGCAGAACGGCCTCCAGGTCCGACGCCCCGCCGAGGAATTGATAGCCGACGGAGGCAGATACGCGGATCGTGTCGGCCCCTCGCTCGATGGGAACTTCGACCGTCCGGGTGACGGCGTCGACCAGTTCCGTGGCCTGATCTTCGGACGGCACGGTGGCCGAGACCAGGGCGAATTCGTCGCCGTGGAGGTGCGCCAGGAAATCGCCGCGCATGGTTAGGTCGCTCAGGCGATTGCCGATCTCGCGGAGCACCTCGTCACCAACTTGATGTCCAAGCGTGTCGTTGACCTCCTTGAACCCATCCAGATCGATGTAGAAGACGCAGGCCCGATCGGTCTGCTTACGGCGAAGCTCTGCTACGTGCTCCGTCAGGGCGAGCCGATTCGGAAGCTGGGTCAGTTGATCGTGGCGTAGGATCCAGTGCGCCCGACTCCGATCAATGGATGACGATGCCGCCGCATCGGCGAAGACCAGGACGACCGGGCTCCACCAGGCCAGCGACACATACGCGGCCGCGAACACCCAGGCGAGGGCCGATTCGGCGCCCATCATCGTCGTGATCGCGCGCCAGGAGATCCCGAGGGCCTCGGAGGGTCGCAGCCCGGCTCGGATGTATACGGTCAGGACGGCCAGGGCCAGGTTGAGGCTGCAGAATGTGAATGCCCCCGCCGCGACCGCGGTGAGGTTGCCGAGTTGCGGGTCAGCCGCGAACCCCATCCCGAGCAGTCCCTGAGCCACGATTCCCCCAAGGCCTGCCGGGATCATGATCATGGCGTGGTTCGCCAGGACCCCGTACCAACGCACCTTGCCACTGAGCTCACGTCGTTCAAGACTGCCGATCGCGGCAACCCAGATCGCGGCCGTCGGTCCGCCGAGGGCGAACGACGCAACGATCGGCGCGACGCCGAAGATGATCGTCACCCGGCCCTCGTCAGCGGATCCGCGGGACGACGTGGCAAGTCCGACGGCGATCCAGACGAACACGCCGAGCACGATCGGGTCGATACCGCCGATCGCGAACGGCACGGCGATGGTTGGTACGACGGGCACGGCGATGGTCAGCCAGACCAGCATGGCCGAGGCGACGAGCACGTAGCTCCAGACGAGAAGTGCCAGGCGACCAGACGGGAACGACGGTCCACGCACGGCCAGAGAGCCGGCCAGTCGCAGGATCGACCGGACCCCGGCCGATCCGATAGCGGTCGCGAGCGAGGAGGCGGAGCGGTTCGAGGTGCTCAAATCGCGGTTGATCCCGGCCGGATCGGACGAGGGCGCGCGCGCTGAGTGAGAGTTCGCATGGCGACCGCGCAAGTCATCTCAAGGTGCCAGCCGCAACGGGCAGCAATCAGCCGACACGTTCTACATGGTTACCCGTCGTACAGACCGTCGCAGTCGCGACCGCCCTCCGTAATCCGTACCTTCGTACCTCGGAACCGCGACGTCGCACGCGTTTCCGGCGGCTGCTCAGTCCGACGCCACCGACGAACGGCAGGCGTGACAGAGGCCGGTCACGGACAGGTGGTCCAGGCTGGCGACGAAATCGCGGTCACGCTGGATCGCATGCAGGAACGTCGATGCCTCGGCGGACGGCAGATCTTCCTCTGACCCGCAGGTCGAGCAGATCAAATGGCCATGTGCCCTGGCCGGCCGGACATGAAGGATCTGGCGGCCGTCACGGCCGTGGCTATGGCTGATCACGCCGAGCGTCTCGAGCACGTCGAGCGTTCGATACACCGTTGACGGCGTCGTGTCCGGTTCGAGCTCACGACACCGCTCGATGAGCTGACTCACCGTGACATGCCCTTCGGCCTGCGCCAGGACGGAGACGAGCGTTGCCCGCTGCGGCGTCCAGCGCAGGCCACGTGCCCGAACACGATCAGGAATGCGATCCCACGCGACACTCGAGGATGGCGGCTCCGCAGCCCGCGCGTTCATCGGATTCCGATGCTCTGAAGCCACTGGTCGATTGCCGGCAGGGAAGTGTCGGCGCCAATGAGGAACAGGGTGCCGATGACCAGGCTGAACGTTCCGGCCAGAACCCCGACAACGACATACAGCCGCTCCCGGAGGCGACTGGCGATGAATCCCATCGACGTCACAACGACAATGATCGAGTTCGAGATCAAAAGGCCGATGATGAAGGCGCCCAGCATCGGCAGGCCGAGTCCCTCGCTCGAGGCACCCCCGATCGCGGCGATGAGGAGCACCTGGGTCCCGGTTTCCGCCCCGATCCCGTGGATCATCCCGACGCCGAGAGCGGTTCTCGGGCCGTAGGCCGTCATCTCGATCGGATCGGCGTGTTCATGGCCGTGCAGACGAGCCTGGAATCGATGCCAGCCGAGGCGGGCCGCGTCGAACACGAGCATCCAGCGACTTCGGAGACGGAATTCATGCCCGTGCCGCGCGTACTGGTAGAGCGAGATGAATACCCATACCCCGAGGAGTACCAACGTGATGCCAACGACCCGACCCATGATCGGGTCAACCCAGTCCGGAAGCACGGCGCCGAAGAGCAGCGCGAGCGTGCCCAGGACCGCGACCACCAGGGCGTGTCCCAGCGCGTACAGGGTGCCCAGGGCGAGCGCCCGACGTTCCTCCGCGAAGACGTGGCCGTGGACCGCGGCGACCGCCACGTGATCACCATCCGGTGACCCGCCGGCACCGACGTGGGCGTGGACCGGGGCCGTGACTCCTGCGTGGGCGGCCAGCTCGTCCGGACCACCGTGCGAATGCTCGTGATCTGAGGTCGGCGCCGACGCGTGCGCGGTTTCGTGGACGTCTTCGGCGACGTCGGCGGCGGCGCTGGTCGAGGTCACGTCACTGATCGCGGCGATGTGATCCCAGTCGAAGCCGTGGCGGATACCGAGGACCAGCGCGGTCCCGAGAAGACCGACGCCACCTGTCGTCGCGAGTTCGGCAAGGAGATGGCCAGACAAGATCAACCGCCCTTACTGCAACGTGTTGCAATAGCCTGCGTGACCGTCCTCCGGCTGTCAACCGTCGGCGCAGGACGCGGTCGCCCGACCTGCTGGCGTCAACTGCGAAGGCGCCCCGCGGCAGCCATGACCTCGCGCAATCGATCGTGCGGCAACGCGTGAGCGGTGATCCCGTCGCGGCCGACCATCGTCTCGGCCGCAACCAGCGCGTTAAGGATCGCTTCTTCGGTTGCCTCGACCGTCGCTTCGAACAGCGGATCCAATGCCGTGTCGATCAGAGTTCGAACCGAGAACACGCCCGACCCGTCGGGGTCGATCTCGGGCGGCGGCATGGCTCGATTGCCCGTTGAGAAACAGAGCATGAGATCGCCCGAGGTCGTGCCTCCCAGGCCGCCCATTCGGGCGACCCCCAGGGAAGACCGCTGGGCGAGGCGGCGGCACTGGTGCGGCAGGATCGGGGCGTCGGTTGCCACGATCACGATGATCGAGCCATCACGCTTGCGCGCGCCTGGGCCCGAGGCCATCGAAGTTTCCACCTCGGCCGCGGGCAACGCTGCCGCCGGAACTTCGGCGATCGGGATTTCCCGGCCCACCGGAACGCCATCGATCCGCAGGAGACGTCGCCGGCCATAATTGGCCTGAACGAGAACGCCGACCGTCCAGCCCCCGCTCGAGTCCGGCAGCCTTCGAGAGGCCGTGCCGATCCCACCCTTGAACTCATGGCAGATCATCCCGGTTCCACCGCCGACGTTGCCCTCGGCAACCGGCCCCGGGCGAGCATTTGCCAGGGCAGCCATCACGTGCTCCCGCCGAACATGGAAGCCGTCGACATCGTTCAGCGTGCCGTCCCAGGTCTCCCCCACCACCGGAAGCGACCAGAAGAACGACCCTGCTGGGCGACCACGAACGCCTTCTGCGACCAGGGCATCGCGCACCACGCCGACGGAATGCGTATTCGTGATCCCGATGGCTCCGCCGAGCATCCCGGCCTCGCGAATCCACTCGAGGCCTGTCATCTCGCCATTGCCGTTGAGGACATGCGGAGCTGCAAACAACGGCTCCCGCCAGATGTCGCCGTCATGCGGAATCACGACGGTCACACCGGTTCGAACGGGACCCTGCCCAACGACGAGCGGGCCATCACCTTCGATGATCGTCGCGTGGCCCACGCGTACGCCGGGCACGTCAGTGAGCGCATTGAGGGGGCCGGGAGTCCCCTCCCCGATCACGATCCCGAGGTCGCGCGCCCGTGGCCGACCGGTCATCGAGCGGTCAGTCCGTTCGGCTCGTGGTGATGATGTCCACGCCGGGAATACGAGCGATCGCCTCGAGGGCGGATGAAATCGCGTTATCGGAGCGCCCGCGGAGCGACAGATCAGCCCGGTACTCGTCCTTCCCGAGCCGCTGCGTTTGCAGGGACGCGATGTCGATCTTGGCATTGCCCAGGACCGCCGAGATGCTCCCCAGCGCCTCGACGTGCTCGAGGGTCAAACGCACCTGGAGTTCCGGGAGATGGGAGCCACGAAGGCGCTCGGCCAGTGCGTTGATCGGCCATAGGCTGGTCAGGATGATCACCGCCCCGACAACCGCAATGATTTGCTCGCCGGCGCCAGCGGCCATGCCCACGGCCGACGTTGCCCACAGACTGGCGGCCGTCGTCAGGCCACGGATCACCACGCCGTCCTTGAGGATGGCGCCGGCTCCGAGGAAGCCGATGCCGGATACGATCTGGGCGGCGATACGGGTTGGATCGATCGCGCCGGTTGCCGCGCCGTCGATGGTGAAGCCGTGAATCGACATGACCGTGAAGAGCGCGGACCCGAGGGCGACGAGCATGTGAGTCCGGATGCCGGCCGGATGCCCGTGAATTTCCCGCTCGGCTCCCACGGCGGCGCCGAGGGCAGCCGCGATGACCAGCCGGAGCGCGAGATCGAGCTGAAGGCTGACGTCCATCACCGAGCGGTCGATAGCATGGCGGCCATCATAGCCAGTCGACACCGCCAGCCGCTCCGTCACCATCCCGTCATGCCGTCACAGTAGGGTCGATCCATGAGCTCAGGCGAACCAGCAGCGAAGTCAATGCGCCTGCCCACCCGGGTGTCTTCCGCCGCGCTCGCCGGCGTCGTGGCAACCGGTGCGGCCCTCGCGACCGGCGAACTCGTTGCGGGGCTGCTCGCGGGTGCGCCGTCGCCCATCCTGTCCGTCGGGCGGGTCATCATCGATCTCCAGCCCCCCGGTGCCAAGGACGTCTTTGTATCCCTCTTCGGGACGGCCGACAAGCTGGCCCTCGAGGTGCTGGTCCTGGGCGTCGCACTCGGGATCGGAGCGGTCGTGGGCCTCGTGGGACGCGTGCGCCTCACCCTCGGGATGGGCATCGTCGGCGCCTTCGTCGCGGTCGGATTCCTGGCTGGCCTTCGCGACTCGGATACGGTTCAGGTCCTGGCCGTTGGCGCGGGACTCGCGGAGTTCGCGGTCGGTGCCGCGGTCCTGGACCGCCTCCTCGGCCTGATCCCCCTGGGCGACGGGTCCGCCTCCGCCACCGCGTCGGCGCCCGCGTCCGGGTCCGCTTCGATGCCGGATTGGTCGAGACGGACGCTGCTGATCCGGGGCGGAGCCGTCGTGGTGGGATCCGTCGTCGCCGGAGCGGTCGGACGCACACTCCTGAACCGACAGCGTCTGACCAAACCCGGGGTCCTGCCAACGGCTCCGGACACCGTCTCGCTACCGGCGGGTGCCGATCTCGGCATCCCGGGCCTGACCCCGATCGTCGTGCCGACGCAGGATTTCTACCGGATCGATACGGCGCTCATCCCGCCCAACGTCGACCGCAGCACCTGGTCGCTCCGGATCCACGGGATGGTCGATCGCGAGGTCACGCTCACCTACGCGCAGTTGATCGAACTTCCGATCATCGAGCAGTACATGACGATCGCCTGCGTCAGCAATCGAGTCGGCGGAGACCTGGTCGGAAACACCAAGTGGACCGGGGTCCGGCTGCGGGATGTACTCGATCTTGCCGGCGTGAAGCCCGCTGCAACGCAACTCGTCGGCCGCTCCGTGGATGGCTGGACGGCCGGATCTCCGACGGCGTGGATCATGGACCCGGAGCGCGAGCCGATGATCGCGATCGGAATGAATGACGAGCCGTTGACCCGCGAACATGGCTATCCGGCCAGGGTCATCGTGCCGGGCCTGTATGGCTACGTCTCGGCCACGAAATGGGTGACTGAGTTGGAACTCACGACCCTCGAGGCCTTCGATGCCTACTGGATCCCCCTCGGCTGGGCCAAGGAGGCGCCGATCCTGACCCAGGCGCGGATTGACGTGCCGGCGGTCGGACGGACGGTCGCCAGTGGCCCGCTCGTCCTCGCGGGCGTCGCGTGGGCACCCGATCGGGGCGTCTCGCGGGTCGAAGTCTCGCTCGACGATGCTGAATTCCGCGACGCTTCGCTTTCGGTGCCGATCTCTGACGCCACGTGGGTCCAGTGGAAATACTCCACCTCCGTTACGACTGGCTTTCACACCGTTCAGGTTCGTGCCACCGACGGACTTGGCGTGACGCAGACCCAGACCGCGACGCGTCCGGATCCCGACGGAGCGCGGGGCTGGCACCGAATCGCATTCCAGGTCGAGTAGGACGAACCACCTCGAGCGAGGTTCAGGCCCGGATCGGATAGATTCGGCACATGCCTCGTCGCACCTTCAACTTCGATCCACCAGATCGCTTCGTCGCCGGCACGGTCGGCGAGCCCGGAAACCGGACCTTCTTCCTGCAGGCCCGTCAGGGCTCGCGGATCGTCAGCGTGTCGCTTGAGAAGGCGCAGGTCGCTGCGCTGGCCGACCGTCTCGGGCGGATGCTCGTTGAGCTCGATGAGCGTGGGATCGTGAAGCTGGAGCCCCCCGCCACCGAAGACGTCGCCCCGCTCGATGAGCCGTTGTCCGAGGCATTCCGGGCCGGCACGCTGACGCTTGGATGGGATGGCGACGTCGAACGCGTCCTGATCGAGGCTCGCGCGATTGGCGAGGACGGCGACGTCGAGGACGACGAGGATGACGAGGACGAGGACGAAGAGACCGGGCCAGGGGACGCCGACGATCCGATCGAAACCCAGACGCTCGTAGCGGCGATCTCGAACCTGCTCGCCGACTCGGACGCCGACGGCCCCGACATCTTCCGGGTTCACATTACGGCGACGGTCGCCCGGGCCTTCGTGGAGCGAGCACTCCGGGTGGTTCGCTCCGGCCGGCCGCCGTGTCCGCTGTGCGGGAACCCGCTCGACTCGCAGGGTCACATCTGCCCCCGCCGGAACGGTCAGTACGTCAACTGAGCTGCGTCGCGCCGATCCGCTGACGCTCCAGGGTCTGCGCGACGGCGAGATCGAGGTCCTGGGTCGGCTGCCGGGATCATCCAATCAGGCGCTCGTGGTCCTCGTCCATCATCAGGCCCTGGCCGAGCCATTCCACGCGGTGTACAAGGCCGCGGTCGCCGAGCGGCCGCTGTTCGACTTTCCGCACGGAACCCTTGCCCGCCGCGAAGTTGCCGCCTTCCTCGTCTCCGAGGCGACGGGCTGGGGGCTGGTTCCACCTACGGTGCTCCGCGAGGGGCCGTTCGGCGAGGGCATGGTCCAGGAATGGATCCATCCGGATCCCACGGTGGACATCGTGGCCATGGTCATGGATCCGGACCCGCGGCTGCGGCGGATGGCAATCTTCGATGCGATTGTCAACAACACCGACCGCAAGGGCGGACATCTCCTCCCGGTACCGGATGGGCGTGTCTTCGGGGTCGATCACGGGGTCACCTTCTCAACCGTTCCCAAGCTCCGAACCGTGCTCTGGGGGTGGATGGGGACTCCGTTGACGGAAGAGGAACGGGCCGGCGTCGAGCGCGTCCGGGCCGACCTGGAGGCGGATCTCGGAAAGGCGCTGCGGGTGCTGCTCTCACGGCCCGAGGTCACCGCCACGCGGCGACGCTCCAGCGCGCTGTTGAAGCGAGGACGATTCCCGCGGCCCGGCCGCAACTGGCCCGCCGTCCCGTGGCCGACGTTCTGAACGTCAGCGGCTTCCCCGCGTCACGGCCGATCAGGCACGATATGCCGATGGCGCGCCGATGAGCTCCGCGGATCACCTCCTCGCGATTGACGTTGGGACGCAGAGCGTCCGAGCGCTCCTGTTCGATCCGCGCGGGGCACTCTTGGCGATGGGTCGAGTGCCGCTCGAGCCGTACGTTTCTCCCAGGCCCGGCTGGGCGGAGCAGGATCCCGAGACCTGGTGGGTTGCCATCGGCGAAGCGTGTCGCCGGTTGTGGGCCGACCCGGCGGCCAGGCCGGACGCGGTTGCGGCCATCTCACTGACCACGCAGCGGGTGACCGTCGTCGTCGCCGACGAGAACGGGACGCCACTTCGTCCCGCGATCGTCTGGCTGGACCAGCGACAGACCGAGGATCTGGCACCCGTCGGCGGAGCCTGGGGCCTTGCCTTTCGGGCGGCCCGGGTCGAGGAAACGGTTGCCCGCTTCCAGGCCGACTGCGAGGCCAACTGGATCGAACGCCACGAGCCATCCGTCTGGAATCGGATCCGCCGGTACGGCGTCCTGTCGTCGTGGCTCACGGCTCGCCTCGTCGGTCGATGGGTGGATTCATCGGCTGCCCAGATCGGTTACCTGCCGTTCGACTTCAAGCGCTCCCGGTGGGCCGGGCGGCTGGACTGGAAATGGCAGGTGGCGCACTTCGATCGTGCATGGCTTCCCGAGTTGGTGGACCCGACCGAGATCCTTGGGGAGCTGACACCCGCCGCGGCTCAACACCTCGGCCTGACGAGCACGCTCCCGATGGTCGCGTCGGCCGGCGACAAGCAGGCTGAGGCGCTTGGCGCCGGCGCGGTGACGCCCGATGTCGCGGCGCTGTCATTCGGGACCACCGCCACCATCGGGACCACCCATCGACGCTACCTCGAAGCCATCCCGCTCGTGCCCCCCTATCCAGCGGCGATCAAGGGGGCGTGGCTGCTGGAGCTCCAGGTCCTGCGCGGGTTCTGGATGGTGGAGTGGTTCAAGCGTGAATTCGGTGCCGACGAGATCGCCCGAGGCGCCGTCCTCGACGTCCCGCCCGAGGCACTGTTCGAGGATCTACTGGCCGCGTCTCCGCCGGGGTCAATGGGCCTGATGGTCCAGCCATACTGGATGCCCGGCGTGCGCTATCCCGGGCCCGAGGCGAAGGGCGCCATGATCGGCTTCGGCGACGTCCACGGCCGGGCTCACGTCTACAGGGCCATCCTCGAGGGCCTTGCCTACGGACTGCGCGAGGGCGCCGAGCGGACCGTCCGGCGGAGCAAAGTCCCGATCCGAGAGCTGCGCATCTCGGGAGGCGGATCTCAGTCAACGGCCGCGGTCCAGCTGTTCGCCGACGTCTTCGGGATACCCGCCAGCCGACCGCATACCCACGAGGCCGCCGGGCTGGGTGCGGCCATCGACGCGGCCCTGGGCATCGGACTCCATCCGGATCCTGTGACGGCGGTTGCCGAAATGGTCCGGATCCGCGATCGCTTCGAGCCATCCCGCGACGCTAGCCGGATGTACGACGAGCTATTCCGGGGCGTCTACCTGCCGATGTACGACCGGCTTCGGCCGCTGTATCGGGAGATTCGGCGGATTACCGGCTACCCGCGCTGACCTCGGGTCGTTCGAAGACCAACAGTCGCCACGTCCCGATGTAGGCGGCAGACACCGGTTCGAGCCCGGCGGCTCGGGCGGCGGCCACCACGGCCGCGTGAGGATGCGCCTGGACCCGGAAGTTGGAGCGTGTGATCCACTCCCAGGCGTTGAGGATCCGGATCGCAAATCGGGCGATCGCCAGATCGGGCGGCAGGGTGATGGCCAACCGGCGGCGCGTACGCTCGGCAGCGCGCCCCACGAGCTGGGGCATGTCCACGTAGCAGCAGACAACACGGTCGAGGGCGACGAGGTCGGCAGGCTCGACCTCGGGAGCCCGCTCGACGAAGTCACCGTGCAGGTGGGTCACGCGCTCAGTCAGGCCGCGTCGCTCCGCCTCTTCACGAGCCGCGGCGAGGTACGGGCCCGAGGCATCCACGTCGGTCGCGGAACTCGCGCCACGGGCCAACAACTGGTGATGGACGGATCCGACGCCGGCGCCGATGTCGAGGACCGTCATGCCGGTTGCATCGTCACCGGCGAGGGCGTCGGCGACGGCGACGGAGGCCCGGCCCGGGCCCTTCTTCCGATAGTCGCGCAGGACCCGCTGAGCGTGCGCCTGATCGAACGCGTCGTCGTAGCAGCAGGAGCAGGGCGGCTGGGGCATGCCTCTAGCGTATCCCTACGCCCGAACCTCCTGGCGCATGAACCAGACGTAGGCCGCCGCGAAGCAGATCGCCGTCATTGCAAACAGGGCGATCACGTGCGGCCAGACCAGGAGCGCGCTCTGGTCGAACGACATCACCTGGCCCTGCGCCTGCTGCTGCCACTGCTGCCACTGCCCGATGGTCGTTGGCGTGGACACGGTCGTCACGCTCGGGTTGAGGAGTACCGCTGAGGCTTCCTGGTACAGGGTCAGCGGCAGGATTCGCGCGATGGCCGTCGACAGGGCGGTCAGCGACAGCGCCTGCTCGATGGACCCGGCACTCGCCACTGGTGCCAGGATCCCGGCGACCAGGCTGACGATCAACTGGCCGAAGATGGCGACCAGGAGCCAGACGCCGAACCCGATCAGCGCAGCCGTGGCCGCGCGCCGGACGAGCACCGACAGGAGGAGCCCGAAGGCAAGCCAGAGACTGACCCACAGGATCGTCAGCACGACCCAGGCGAGTAGCCTGACCACCTCGTCCGCACTCGGGACGATGCCGAGGCGAACGATCCCGAAGCCGGAGATGACGCCGACGACGACGAGCAGGACAAGGGTGATGGCCGCCAGCCCGGCAGCGAACTTGCCGTTGACCACATCGTCCCGATAGATCGGTTGGGACAGGAGCCGCGGCAAGGTGCCGTCGGTCCGCTCGCTGTTGATGGCATCGAATGCGAACGCCACACCCAGCAGGGGCGCCACGATGCCGACGAAGTTGAAGACGTTGGGGATCGGCACCTCCTTGGGGCTGACGAGGAACAAGGCGAGGAATGCGTCTCGCGAATCGACGACCTGCGACGCGACCGACCGGATTGCATCGGATGCGAAGTAGAGCGGCACGATGGCAGCCACACCCAGGACCAGCATGAGCACGACGAAACGGGCGCTCGAGAGATGGTCCGCGAACTCCTTGCGGGCCACGACCAGCCAGCCGGCGTCGCGGCCTGCGAGCCCGGGCGATGCCGGGCGGGCGTCAGCGGTCATGATCCGACCTCCGTCGTGAAGCCGGAACGGCTCATGCCCGCCACGGCGATCCGGTAGATCTCATCGAGGGACGGGGCAATCGCCCGAAGCGATGTCAGCCGCAGGCCCTGCTCCACCGCAGCCCGGAGAATCGCCTCCCGCACCCGACCCGATTCCGAGGCCGGACGGACCGAGGCGCGCCACACGGCTGCGGCGGGATCCCACGACACCGATTCGACGTGCTCGATGGCCCGAAGGGCTGCCTCCGGATCCGGTCCGACCGCATCGCCCTCGTCGGCGGCAACGGTGACTTCGAGATGCGCGGCACCGTCTCCGAACCGCTCCGCCAACTCGGCGACGGTACCGACGCCGATCAAGCGCCCGGCCGCGAAGATGCCGACGCGGTCGCACACGGACTGCACCTGGCTCAGGAGATGACTGGACAGCAGGATCGTGGTCCCGCGCTCCCGGACGAGGGTACGGAGCAGGTCGAGGATTTCGACGACGCCGATCGGGTCGATCGACGTGGTCGGCTCGTCGAGGATCAGGACATCCGGGCTCTTGAGCAGCGCATCGGCGATCCCGAGTCGCTGCAACATGCCCCGCGAGTAGGTGTCGGTGGCGGTGTCAGCCCGCCCCACGAGTCCTACCTGCTCGAGGACATGTTCGATCTGTCCCTCGGTCTCCTCATTTGTCAGGCCGTTGAGGCGCGCCGTATAACGGAGGTTCTCGCGACCTGTGAGGTCCCCGTAGAAGCCGACCGAATCGGGCAGGTAGCCCACGCGGCGCTTGACCTCGAGCGGTCGGCGTGCCGGGTCCAGGCCGATGACCCGAGCGGCCCCTCCCGATGGCTCGGTGAGCCCGAGGAGCATCAGGATGGTCGTGGTCTTGCCGGCTCCGTTCTGACCGAGCAGGCCGAAGATCTCACCCGCTCGAACCTCGAGGTCGAGTGCATCCACAGCCACGATGTCCCCGTAGCGCTTCGTCAGCGCTCGTGTTCGAATTGGCGCCGATGCAGCGACCGGATCGGCAACAGGTGAGGACCGACGGCGGCGACTGGGCCGTGCCGGCGCGACGTCCGTCACGGCTTACCGCCGGCCGTAGCGCTGGAAGACCCACCACACGCCGGCACCGACGGCGACGATGAGGGCAACGCCCACGAGCCCCCATACGACCGACGTCTCGACCGTGTAGCGAATGTCGAGCGAGTCGCGCGCCGACGGGTCTGCGCTCGAAGAAATCGTGAGGTTGTAGTCGCCGGCGATGGCGTCACCGGACGGGTTGATCTGCGCGCTCACGGTCACTGACTGGCCGGCCGGGATCGAAGCGATCGTCGCCTGGTCGAAGGTGACCTCCCATTTGGAGGGAGCCGACCCGGTCAGCTTGACGTTGGTGATCTCCGCCGTGCCGGTGTTCGTCAGAACGATGCTCAGCGGGCTGGCGCTGCCGGCTGGACCGTGCCCGTTGAGGCGCCCATCCGGAGTGTCCATCTTGAGTGTATAGGTGCCCGTGATATCGACACTCAGCGTGCCCTTGATGGTGCGCTCGCCGGCGACCGCGACGACCTCGAAGTCGTACGAGCCGGCGGCCACGCCAGCGGGCGGGACGGCCGAGACAGTCACTCCTGAGGTCGATCCGGCCTTCACGACCGCGCTTGCTGCCTGCGACTGCCCGGTCAGGTTGGCCTGAACGGTCCAGCCGGTCGGACCCTGCGCGTTGACCGAGAAAGTCAGGTCCTCGGGTGTCCCGTTGGCCAAAGTCAGGTTGAAGTTGAACGTCTGTGTGGACGGGCCTTTGAGGCTCGGGAAGTCGGTCTTGAGGGTGACATCTCCGGTCGCATTGGCCTCGGCCCGCACCTGAAGGACCAGGTCAACCCTGGCGCTCCCTGACGTACCCGTGAGCGTCACGCTGGTCGTACCGGTCGCGGTGGCCGGGACATCGAGGTCGACGCGCACAGTCCCTGGATCAGTCCCATTGGTTTCGACTGCGTCGACCACGAAGCCGCCGCCGTGGATGGATGGCTTCCAGGCGTCAGGCACTCCGGACAGGGCAAGCGCCACGCGTGTTGCGGTTGCGGTGCTGATCGAGACATTGAAGCTCACGTGGGAGCCCGGAGCCACGACGACGGCCGGGTATGGCGTGGTGATCGTCAATGCGTCTGCCGCAATCGCCGCTGGAGCGAGTGACGTCAGGCCCATGGCGACCGCGGCAAGCGCCACGAACCCACGGCGGAGACCCGGATGGATTCCATGTCGGCTGCGGCTCGACCCAGGGGTCGATATGCCGGAACGCTGGTCAGTCGTCATGCTTGCCACGATCTCCTCTAGCCTGAAATCTATGAGGGGCAGACCGCCCTGGGACGTATGGGATTGAATCTGCCAAGAGTGTCGCAGATGCACAACCAAACCCCGATGAAGGCTCGATTGCGAGACCGCAACACACCGCTCGCAGGGCTGCTGGCCGAAGGTACGGTGGACAGATCCGCCGCTGCCGCACATACTGGCAAGGTCAAACGGATCCGAATTGACGGCCGCAGGTCTAGAGCATCGATCGAGTCTTTGAACCGAATCGACTCGCTCCCGCGATCACCGACCGGATCTCTCATCGCACCGGGCTGCATCACAACGCGGTTCGCTGCACATGGTGGCTGAAGTCGCCGGGTCCATCACGCCCAGGAACGACGGCCAAAGGAACAACAAGCACATGCTTTCACGATCACTCCATACCACCACCGTCGGGCGGTCGGCCTCGATACGCCGCCTGCGCCGACGCGTCAACGCCTCAAGTCGGCTCTTCTGCAGCACCAACGGCTGCCCAAGCTTTCTGGAGATCGACGGGGACCGCCAGATGGCGATCTGCCCGGTCTGCGGGTTCCACCGCCGCCTCGACTGACCCTGAACCGGCCGATGCCGGCCGCTGCCGGCCCGACCGTCGCAACCACTGCCCGCGAAGTCCCCTGATCGACGATGATCGGTGAACGACAGCCGAAGCAGTGAGCCCAACGTGAAGAATCTTGATCGGGGTCGCCTGGCCAGCCTGATGGCGCTTGAGCAGGCTGACTTCGTCGCCCGCCATCCGCGAGCCCAGGCGCTCCACGAGCGCGCCCAGCGGTCCCTCGTGGACGGGGTTCCGATGAACTGGATGATCAAGTGGGCGGGCGCGTTCCCGCTCTACGTCGACGTCGCCTCTGGCGCCCACTTCACGGATGTGGACGGCCACGACTACATCGACTTCTGCCTCGGTGACACCGGAGCGATGGCCGGCCATGGCCCGGCCCCCACGATTGCCGCGGTCGAGCGCCAGATGCGACGCGGGATCACCCACATGCTCCCAACCGAGGACGCCATCTGGGCCGGCGAGGAGCTCAGCCGGCGATTCGGGCTGCCGCTCTGGCAATTCACGCTGACCGCAACGGACGCGAACCGGTTCGCGCTCCGCCTGGCGCGACTCATCACCGGTCGGCCGTACGTGGCCGTGCACGATCGGAACTACCACGGGACCGTGGACGAGACCTTCGCCTCGCTGGCCGACGACGGCACTGTGATCCCTCGGCGAGGGAACATCGGGCCGCCGGTGGACCCGGCACTCACGACGCGGGTCGTCCCGTTCAACGACCTCGAGGCCCTTGAACATGCGCTCGCCGACCGACAGGTCGCCGTGCTGCTCATCGAGCCAGCCCTGACGAACGTCGGGATCGTACTTCCGGATCCCGGCTACCTCGAAGGCGTCCGCGACATCACGCGCCGCACCGGCACGCTCCTGATCCATGACGAGACCCACACGATCTGTGCCGGCCCGGGCGGAGTCACCGCACTCGGCGGGTTCCAGCCGGACCTGCTCGTCATCGGCAAGACGATCGGCGGCGGGATTCCGGCCGCGACCTACGGGATGACCGAAGCGGTTGCCCGCCAGGTCAGCTCGATGGTCCCGTTCGAGGACTCGGATGCCGGCGGCATCGGCGGCACGCTGGCTGGCTATGCCCTGTCGCTGGCTGCGATCCGGGCGACGCTTGGTGAGGTGCTGACGGCCGAGGCGTTCGAGCGGATGATCCCGCTGGCCGAGCGCTGGGCGGCCGGAGTCAATGACGTCATCGCCAGGCACGATGTGCCCTGGCACGTGACCGGACTCGGGGCGCGAGCGGAGTACCACTTCATGGCCACACCTCCCCGCAACGGTCGGGAGCAGTGGGACCACGGAGACTTCGAACTGGAGCGATTTCTCCACCTGTGGGCGATGAACCGCGGGATCCTGATGACCCCATTCCACAACATGGCCCTCATGTCTCCCGCCACCACCGAGGCCGACGTCGACCGCCACACCGAGGTCTTCGAGGCTGCGGTCCGAGCACTGTTCGACGTCTGATCCAACCGCGCGTCAGACAACCTGACACGGCCCCCGTCTAGAGTGGTCGCCTGTGCAGCGTCATGAAGACGGGACGCTCGTCGTCTCGGCCACTGATCTAGTCGGATTCCTCGAGTGCGACCACCTGGTCACCCTCGAGATGGCGCGCGCCCGCGGCGAGATCGAGAAACCGTTCCACACCGATCCGCAGCTCGACCTGCTACGGAAGCGCGGTTACCAGCATGAGCAGCAGGAGATCGCCCGTCTGACCTCAGCGGGCCGGACCGTCACTGAGATGCAGCTCCGGGATCCGCGAACGCCCGACGAGCTGTGTGCCGCGGAAGCCGAGACGGTGGCCGCGATGGAGGCGGGTGCGGACGTGATCTTCCAGGGCACGTTCTTCGATGGTCGCTGGCGCGGGCATCCCGATTTCCTGGTCCGTCGAGACGACCGACCGTCGCGCCTCGGTACGTGGAGCTACGACGTCGCCGACACGAAGCTTGCGAGTCTCGTGAAGGCCGCAGCCATCATGCAGATGTGCGTCTATGCGGCCCGCCTGGAGCAGCTCCAGGGCATTCCGCCAGAGACGCTGTCGGTCGTGACCGGCGACGCCAGCACGCACGCCTATCGCTTCGGGGACTACGCCGCGTATTTCCGAAGATCGCGGGCCCGGTTCGAGGACCGCGTCTTCGGGACGGCAGCGATGGCCGGTGGCGCTGCGCAGGTACCCACCTATCCGGAGCCCGTGGCCCACTGCGACATCTGTCCGTGGTGGACCGCCTGCATGGATCGTCGCCGGGCGGACGATCACCTCTCGATCGTGGCCGGTGCCACGCGAGTCCAGCGCCGCAAGCTGATCGACGCGGATGTGGCGACCGGGACCGCGCTGGCGACGCTCGATCCAGACCAGCGAATCGCGAAGATGGCGCCCCGAATCCAGGATCGACTGCGGCGTCAGGCGGCGCTCCAGTTGGAGCGACGGTCGACCGGCGTGCCGCGATTCGAGTTGCTGGCGCCCGAGGAGCGAGATCCCGGCAAGGGCCTGGCCGCCCTGCCCTCACCGTCGCCACTCGACGTCTTCTTCGACCTCGAGGCCGACCCACTCGCCATGGACGGCGGCCTCGAGTACCTCTTCGGCTGGGTGGAGGCCATCCCAGCCGGCGAGCCGGAGTTCCACCTGACCTGGGCGCACGATCGCGCGGCCGAGAAGGCCGCGCTCGAGTCGTTCGTGGACATGGTCATGGAGCGTCGAGGGCGCGACCCCGGCATGCACATCTATCACTACGGGGGCTACGAGACCGGTGCGGTCAAGCGGCTCATGCAGCGCCACGCAACACGCGAGGACGAGATCGATGTCCTCCTCCGGGCGGGTGGCTTCGTCAACCTCTACGACCATGTCGTCCGCCATGCACTGCTCGCCAGCGTCGAGCGCTACTCGATCAAGGACCTCGAGGTCTTCTACCTGCCGAAGCGCGAGGGAGGCATCACCAACGCCGGGTTCTCGATCGTGGAATACGAACGCTGGATCGACGAGGGGTCGCCGGAGATCTTGGAAGCCATCGCCGCCTACAACCGGGACGACTGCATCTCCAACCTGAAGCTCCGCGACTGGCTCGAGGAGCGCCGAACCCAGGCTCTCGCCGAACACCCGGACTGGTACCCGGACGGCACGGTCCCGCGGCCCGGCCAGCGCGAAGGGGACCCGGACAAGGACCTTGCGGAAAAGGCGGTGATCACACGTGGGCGCGAGGACGCCCTCAAGGCCGGGCTGCCGATCGCCCGCGAGGACCGGACGGACGACCAGCAGGCGACGTGGCTCCTCGCCGGGCTGCTGGACTGGCACCGGCGCGAGGCCAAACCGGCCTGGTGGGACCAGTACCGGCTTCGAGAGGCCGCCGCGGAGGAGTTGCTCGAGGATGCGTCGTCACTGGCCGATCTCGCCTTTGCGGAAGACCGCGGGCCGATCGCGAGGTCGGTGATCCGCCGCTACCGGTTCGATCCTGACCAGGACCACAAGGTGGATGCCGGCAAGTCCTTCAATGCTCTCTGGCCCGACCCCGACGCGAAGCCATCCAGCCTGGACGTGCTCGCCATTGACCCGGTGGCGGGCTGGATCGATCTCAAGATGTCGTCGAAGGCAGCCCATCCGCGAGCACTGATTCCGACGGGTCCGATGAGGACGGACGAGCAGTGGAAGGCTCTTGGTCGGATCGGCGACGCGGCGATCGCCTCTGGCCTCGGTGGACTGGAACGCTATCCGGCCGCTCGTGACGCGCTCCTGGGTCGGCCGCCGGATCTGGAAAGTGTGCTCGCCGGTGGAGCGCTGCTGCGGCCGGGAGCCGATGCGCTGACGACGGCGCGGCGGCTTGGCCTCGAGCTTCGAGAGGGCGTGCTGCCGATCCAGGGACCGCCCGGAACCGGCAAGACCTACACGGCGGCCCGGATGATCCTCGACCTCGTGGCGGCGGGTCGGCAGGTCGGCGTGACGGCGCAATCGCATCGCGTGATCGCCAACGCGCTCGAGTCGATCGCCCGAGCCGCGAGGGATGAGGGTCGGACCGTCCACATCGCCCAGAAGACGGACGACGAGGCCCTGACCCCGGACTGGGCGAATGTCGCCCGGCTCGGGACAAACGACGCGGCCCGGGACGGACTCAGCGAGGGTCGCTTCGATGTCGTGGGCGGGACCGCCTGGCTCTGGGCTCGCGAAGAGATGGAGGGATCGGTTGATGTCCTGTTCATCGACGAAGCAGGCCAGTTCTCGCTGGCGGATACCCTCGCCGTCTCGGTCGCTGGACCGTCCCTCGTCCTCCTCGGCGATCCGAACCAGCTCCCTCAGGTCTCGAGCGGGACGCATCCGGAAGGTGCTGAGGCCTCTGCTCTGGAGCACCTCGTGCGCGGCGAGCGGACGATTGCACCGGAACGCGGGCTCCTCCTCGATACGACTTATCGGCTCCACCCGGATATCAATGCCTTCATCTCCGATGCGTTCTACGACGGCCGGCTCGAAACCGATCCGGCCAACGCCAGGCAGAGCCTCACCGACGGGCAACCGGTTGGCGGGACCGGGGTCCGGCACGTTGCGATCGACCATCGGGATGCCGCGAATCGATCACCCGAGGAAGCCGACTGGATCGCTGGTGCGATCGAGCTGCTCATCGGACGGTCGTGGCGGGATCGCGCCGGGCATGAACGGCCGCTGGCGATGGACGACATTCTGGTCGTTGCTCCCTACAACGCGCAGGTCGCCGAGATTTCACGCCGCGTCGAACAGCGGCTTGGTGGTCGACCCAACGTTGGTACTGTCGACAAGTTCCAGGGCCGGGAGGCACCAATCGCGATCTACTCGATGACCACGTCGACGCCAGAGGACGCTCCGCGCAACCTCGAGTTCCTCTACTCGGGCAACCGCCTCAATGTCGCGGTGTCGCGGGCGCAGGGCCTCGCCGTCGTGATCGCCAATCCGGCGCTCCTCGCGGTCGCTTGTCGCACACCCGAGCAGATGCGACACCTCAACGTGCTGTGCCGGTTCGTGGAGCTCGCCACACCAATCGATCCGGGGGCTTCGTGACGGCCCACGATGACGCGGGCAAGTTCGTGATGACGCTGATCATGACCATGACGCCCGGCGCACCATCAGCGATCGATCGAAAGGAACCGGAGGACATCCGGATGGTCGTCCGTGAGCGGTTCCAGACTGGAGCCTGACGCGGTCTGCCAGCCTAGCGAGCGAAACACTTCGGCCTGCTCTGGATCGTCGATGATCAGCACCCAATGGGAGATAGCGGCAAACGCGGCGGATTCCGACAGGCTTGGGCTGTACCCCTTATCAAGGACGACCACGCCCAGGCGATCGCCGGCGGCGCCAAGCGCAGCCGCCAGATCGTAATATCGGTTCGAGACGTGAACCGCCAGAAGTCCACCTGGCCGCAGGACCCGGAGATCGTCGGACAGCGCCTCCACCGTGAGCAGGTGGGCCGGGATGGCATCGGATGAGAAGGCATCAAGGACGAGCAGGTCGAAGGCGCCCGAGGGCGTATTGCGGATCGATAGTCGTGCGTCGCCCAGAATGATGCGCGGCGGTATCGGTGCATCCGAGAGATAGGTGAAGAACCGTTCGTCGGTGGCAACCCGGACGACGAGCGGGTCAATCTCGAAGAAGGTCATGGTCTGGCCGGGCTGCCCGTAAGCCGCCACCGTGCCAGCTCCCAAACCAACGACACCGATCGCTGCCGTCGGTTGCGCCGTTTCGAGCAACGCGAACACGTCACCGAGGGGTCCGCTCGGCGCGTAATAAGTCGTCGGGTGACGACGTAACAACGGGTCGGTCGACTGCATGCCATGAAGCGTCGTCCCGTTCATCAGGACCGTGACCTGCTCCTCGGATGAGCGACTTACCACGGTCACACCGAAGAAACTCCGATCCCGAAGCAGCGCGGGGCCGGGAAGCACCAGGGTCGCAATCGCGAGCGTGAAGGCGGTGGCGACCGCGAGGAACCTCGGAGGCCCGCCTACCAGAAGGATGAGCCCACCGACCAAGAACCATCGACTCGCTGCCTCGAGGGCCACCGACCGGTCGGCGGCCATGATCGCCAGGACGACGACCGTGACAACGCCGTAGGGACCGAGTCGAGTGCCGGCTCCTGCGAAGAAGGGGCCGAAGTCGAAGCGTCGGCCAGCCCGGGCGTCTGGGCGGTCGGATGCCGGATGCCGGGCTGCTCCCGGGGGCTTGAGCGCCAGGGCCGCCAGCGCTCCAGCGAGCAGGATCGGGTACTCCCAGACACCTGGGAACAACGACGGTGCAAGGATCGCGACAAAAGCCCCACCGGCCACGCCACCGATCGACTGCACCAGGTAGAACTCGGTCAGACGGTCTGGTGGCGGACGATCCATCGCGAGTCGGCCGTGAAGCGCCGTGGCGACGATCGCCAGACCCACCCACGCCATCAGGATCAGCGCGATCACCGGCCAGCCCCCGGCCGATCCGATCGGGACCCACAGCAGGGTCACGACGGCGGGCGTCAGGGTCGCGGCTCGCGGCACGAGGCTTCGTCCGCGCTCCGAGAAGGCCACGATGAACGAACCCAGATAGAGGATCAGGGGCCCGATCCAGAGCAGCGGCGCGGCGATGAGGTCGACAGAAATGAAGTTCGTCACGGCCGCCAGCAGGCCGGCCGGCACCGCAGCGAGGAGCGACCAGCGCAATCGCCGTTGCCATCCGACGGCGGGCGAACGCGGGGCGGGGTTCGTCAGCCGGTGAGCTGACCCGGTTCCGACCGACGCGCGCCGGGCGGCGAATCCGGCCAGGGCCAGCACACCCGCCAGGATCGCGAAGCCGCCGGTCCACAGGGTCATCTGCCTCGACAGACCGACCGCTGGCGCGATCAGGAACGGGAAGGCGACGAGCGCGGCCAGAGAGGCGGCGTTGCTGATGACATACAGCATGTATGGGTCTCGCTCGTCACTGGGCGATCGACCCGCGGCGAACCACGCCGACAGGAGCGGTGTGGTGGCGGTCAGGATGACGACCGGTGGCCCCACCAGCAACGTCAGGACGCGCAGCAGGTCGACGACGGCCGGCAGGCCGCCGCCCTCGATCGGATCCGCGGCGAACGGCTGGAGGCCGATCCAGGCGGTCGCGACGAGCGCCAGCAACAGGTGGACGGCCACCGCCCGATGTGGGCTGAGCCGTGTGACAAGGGCGTGGCTATAAAGGTAGCCGAGAAGGAGAGTGGCCTGGAAGAAGGCCAGTATCGTGGCCCAGACCGCCGGAGTGCCGCCGAACAGCGGAAGCACGATCTGGCCGATCAGTGGCTCGAGCCAGAACAACAGGAACGCGGATGTCGCGATACCCAACGCGTAGATGGCCATGGGGGATCCTCGCATAGTCGGGACCTGCGAGATCACTCGCGCAGGATCGGCCGCGTCATGCAGGTCGGGCCGCCTGAACCGTTGATCCCGATCTCGGCGGCCGGATAGGTGTGGACCTCGCAGCCCGCAGAGGCCAGGGCAGCAGCGGTGACTGCGTTGCCGTCGGCAACGATGACGACCCCCGGCCGGACGGCCAGGACGTTGCAGCCAAGGGTGCCGAACTCCTCCTCGGGCACCTCCAGCATCCGGATGCCCAGTTCGTTGAGGAGCTCCCAGAGTCCGACCGGCAGGAGGGGCGGAAAGACGACGGCCAGGTCACCCGCCACGGGCGAAATCACGGACAGCAGGTGGATCAGCTCGATGGGTCCCCGCCAGTACGGGACGTCGAAGACCCGGACGTCACCGCCGACGATCTCCGACAGCTGCCGGACGCCCTCGCTGTTCGTTCGGAGGGTCCGGCCGATGCACAGGAGATCCGGTCGCAACCAGAACGTGTCACCTCCTTCGATCGTGCCGGGCGCCTCGATCCGACCGGCCGTCGGAATCCCCGCCCCGATGGTCCAGGCCTCGAGAACGGCGGGCTCGGCGCGGCGGTTGGGCTTGCCGGGTCGCAGCGCGATCGACCCTTGGTCCGAGACGAGCAGCGGATCGAACGGGTAGAGCAAATCGGGGCTCTCCATTTCCTCCTCGAGCACGTGCACCCGCGGGCCGAGCGATGAAAGGACCTCCACGAATCGAGCGTGCTCCCGAATAGCCAGCGCGAGATCGACCGCGTGAAGGAACCCGTGCGCCGGGTCGTCAAAGGCCCGTCCGAACGCCGCGCCCGGCCGCGTGACGAGAACGTCGCGCAACGGCGCCGTCATGCTCTGGGCGCCGTACGTGCGAGGCACGCCGTGGCTCACGAGCCGCCGGCGCTCGCCGCGATTCGGCCCACCTCGGCCAGCAACCGGTCGACCTCCTCGGTCGTGTTGTAGTGAGTCAGCCCGATCCTGACCAGGCCGCCTCGGTCGGCGAGGCCCAGCCGTTCGACCAGGCCGAGGGCGTAGAAATTCCCATCCCACACGGCAATTCCGGCTCGGCCCAGTGTCGTGGCGGCGTCGGGGGCGGGCACGCCCTCGATCGTGATCGCAGCAGTTGGCGTCCGGCGATCGAACGAGGCCGGGTCCGTGATCCCGAACAGCTTCACGCCATCGATGGCCGCCAGTCCGTCGTGGAGGTGTCGGTACAGGGCTATCTCCACCGCACGGATCGCGGTCATCGCGGCGACGAGTCGATCACGACGCGTCGCTCCGGGTGACGCCCCCGCCATGACCCCGACGCTCTCGAGGTAGCTGACGGCCGCCAGCGCTCCGGCGAACCCTTCGAAGTTGCCGGTGCCGGTCTCATATCCGGAGTCGGACGGCCGGACTTTATAGGCCTTGAGGCCTGCCAGGATCGAGCGACGCCCATAGACCGCGCCGACATGCGGGCCGAAGAACTTGTAGACCGAACAGGCGACGAAATCGGCGTTGACCGCTGCAGCATCGATCAGGAGGTGCGGGGCGGCGTGAACCGCATCGATGTAGACCCAGGCGCCCACCGAGTGGGCGGCCTCGACGATGTCTGCCACGGGATTGATCGTGCCGACGGCATTCGAGGCCCAGCCGGCCGCAACGAGTTTCGTCCGCGGCGAGAGGATCGCACGGAGATCGTCCAGGTCCAGGGTGCAATCGTCGAGCCGCGGCTCCCACCAGCGGATGACGAGGCCCCGATCCGCGGCCACGGCGATCCAGGGATCGACGTTCGCCGCGTGATCGAGTCCGGTCACGACGATCTCATCGCCGGGCTGGAGGGCAGCGGCAATCGAGCGGCTGAGGTGGAACGTGAGGGTCGTCATGTTGGCGCCGAGGACGACCTCGTCGGCATCCACGCCGAGCAGATCCCCGATCGCCGCGTGCGCTTCCGCGACGATCACATCCGATACACCGGACGTCGCAAAGGCGCCGCCATGGTTGGCATTCGAGCTCCGGTAGTAATCGGCCACGGCATCGATGACGACGTCCGGCACCTGTGTGCCGCCAGGCCCATCGAAGTAGATGAACGGCAGTCCGTCATGGGTCCGCGCGAGGGCCGGAAAGCGGGATCGGAGCGCAGCAATATCGAGGTTCGTCATGGACTCGATCCTACCTCTCGAGGCGCGTCGGTGCCCGGCCGACAGCACGAATCGCAGGAGATGGTTGGCGACGCAACGATTCTCCGGGTAGGATGAGGCCATGACGACAGAGCGCGCGCCCTCCGCCAGCACCGACGAGATGGATCTCGGACCGTGGCGCTCGTTCCTGCACGCGCATGCCCGCCTGGCGCGTCGCATGGATGAGGATCTGCGCGCCGCACACGCTCTCTCGCTCCAGGAATACGAGACGCTTCTCCACCTGGCAGAGGCGCCGGGGCGACGGCTGCGGATGGGCCGACTGGCTGATTTCCTCCTGCTTTCCAAGAGCGGCGTGACCCGGCTGATCGATCGCCTTGTTGACGATGGTCTGGTTGAGCGGACGAGTTGCGCCAGCGATGCTCGCGGAGCCGAGGCCTCTCTCACTGGCTCCGGGCTGGCTCGGCTGCGTGCCGCCGCTCCGACGCACCTGGCCGGAATCCGGGATCACTTCTACGCCGCGATAGACGGCGATGACGTTCAAGTTGTCGAGCGGGCGATGCACGCCGTTGCGGCGGGGCTGTGCGAACCCGGTGGCATCTGTGATAACCACGAAGCTGCCGAGCACACTGGCCCGGCGCACGACCAGGTCCGAGCACGGGCCTGATCCGCGGACTCGGCAGCACGGCGGAGAAGCTCGTCGCGGGGACCTCGGGCTTTGCCTATCCGGACTGGGCGCCCAGATTCTATCCAGCGGGCCTCCGCGACTCCGATCGATTGGCGTTCTACTCGTCTCGTCTCGGCGCCGTCGAGCTGAACAACACCTTCTACCAGCGCCCAACCAGCGACCGGATCAGCACGTGGTGCGATGCCGTTCCCGAGACCTTCCGCTTTGTCGTCAAGGCCCAGCGAGGAGCCTCGATGCGGGCGCTGTTGTCGACACCGCAGGAGAGCGTCGCCTGGCTGACCGACCGGCTCGACGCATTCGGGGATCGATTGGGCGCAGTCCTCTACCGCATTCCCGGAACGATCCGACGGAGCACGGATGGAACCTCCGACGAGGCGATCCGGCAACTCCTGTCGGCCTGGCCCGAATCCCTCCCGCTGGTCCTCGAATTTGTCGATCCGTCCTGGCATGTCGATGAGACGTTCGAGGCGATGCGCGACGCGGGAGCGGTCCTCTGCACGACGGAACTTCCGGAGCAAGACGGGCCGCTGGATATCCGGGTCACCGGCACGGGTCTGTACCTGCGCCTGAGGCGTCTCGACTACTCCACGGACGAACTCGTGGCGTGGGCCGCACGCCTCAAGCCATTCCTCGAGGCAGGCCACCCGGTGCTCGTCGTCTTCCGTCACGACGAATCTGGTCGGGCCGCGGAACTGGCGACTGAACTGACGGGCCTGGCCGGTTGAAGGCTCGAAGCCGCCGCAGGTCGCTCGCCATTTCAGCGGGAATTGCACGCCTCTTCTGGATCCTGGTCCTCGTTGCTGCATGCAACGGGGCGTCGCCGTCATCGCCCGCCAGCGCACTGCCTGCCGAGACCAGAACCCCGACGGCGAGCGCCATGGCGTCTGGGCCATTGTCCACCGGCGCAACCCCGTCAATCGAGCCACGGTCCGACGTGTTCGACCCGGCCGTAATCTCGGTTGCCATTGCCCCGGTTGCCACCGTGGCCGGTGGCCCGCTGGCCTTTGCGGCGCCCGACGA
>JBDTOF010000113.1:0-4428 GCA_039933375.1 Chloroflexota bacterium | reverse complement strand
CGGGCCGCTGCGCGGCCGCGACCCGGCACGGCCGAGTCCGCGGGCGCCGGATCGAGCACGGTCGGCGCTGTGGCGCCATGTGCTCGCGAGGCGCCAGGCCCGGAATACGGTCAGATATTCACCGTGTACCTACTCGTCGACGGATCCGTGTCAGCCAGTCATCTCGTGACTCGGTGACGAGAAATGAGACGTGCCCAGGGAGCGCCTACGCACGACCGCTCCGTCGCGGCCCGGCGATGCGTTGACGTCCGGTCACTCCATGACTATCTGGCAAGAACCACAAGCCACGGAGCGGGCGACTGGGATCGGGCGCGCGGAGGTACCTCCGGATCGAGAGAGTCCGATCGGGAAAGACGGCCCCGAGGGTGTCCGCGAATTCGGCGACTCGCCGCCGAGACGTCCGAGTGTCCGCGATCACGAGAAGTCGGCCGGTCACCGTGGCACTCCAACCGAGGCGACCGGCGATGTCGGCACTGAGGCGCACCTTCCGATCCAGGGTCGAAAGCGTGCCCTGCAGATCCGGGACAACCGTCTTGACCTCGATCACGAGGACGACTCCAGTCGCCGGGTGTCGTGCCAGGACATCGACCGAGCCGCGCTCTCCGTAGACGGCAAACGTGACCTCGCTCGAACACTCCCAGCCGTCGCCCCGAAACATGCCCATCACTCGCTCAGTGAGCCGAGCGTGATCCGTGTCGAGCAGGCGATCCAGGGCTTCACCGTTGAAGTCGAGGCGTACGTTGACCCGCGCGCCGAGGGCTGCAGCGACCTGTTCGAGTTTCCAGATTGGCATGCGATCGACCTTGCCGCGTTCGATCCGCGCCACGAACGACTGGGATACCGACGCCGCACCGGCGAGGTCGCGTTGTCTCCAGTGCCGCCGCCGGCGTAGCGCTCGGATGCCGCGGCCAAATCGGATGCCGTCCACAGGCTATATCTTCAGCTCGCGAACTCACCTGGCGGTTATCGCGGCTGCGCCCCGAGCCCCACGCCCCACGCCCCGCGCCCGCGCGCCCCGCGCCCGCGCGCCCCGCGCCGACCCCCACCTTGCCCGCGCTCGATCCCGGGTAGCATTCCGTACCCATGTCAATCAACTCGGACACACCTCCGCTGATCAGCGCGCGCGGCTTGACGAAGCGGTTCGGGTCGTTCACTGCGGTCGATGCCATCGATTTCGATGTCGCGCCGGGCGAGGCGTTCGGATTCCTCGGCCCGAATGGCGCCGGCAAGACTTCGACCATGCGCATGATCGGGTGCACCTCGCCGTCGAGCGGCGGGACACTGACCGTCCTGGGCATGAACCCGGCCACCCAGGGCTCGGAGATCCGTGGCCGGCTCGGCGTGGTTCCGCAGGCGGACACCCTCGATGAGGAACTGTCGGTTCGCGAGAACCTGCTGATTTACGGCCGCTACTTCGGGCTGAGTCGCGCGGAATGCGCAAAGCGGGCCGATGAACTCCTGGACTTCGCCCAGCTGACGGAGCGTCGGGACAGTCGGGTCGAACCGCTCAGTGGCGGCATGAAGCGACGCCTGACCATCGCCCGGTCCCTCATCAACGAGCCGGACATGATGCTGCTCGACGAGCCGACCACGGGCCTGGACCCGCAGGCGCGGCACCTGCTCTGGGATCGCCTGTACCGCCTGAAGCAGCGCGGCGTCACGCTCGTCCTGACGACGCACTACATGGACGAGGCCGAGCAGCTCTGCGACCGGCTCGTGATCATGGACAAGGCACGCATCGTGGCCGAGGGATCACCCCGCAAGCTGATCGCGGAGTACAGCACCCGCGAGGTCGCGGAACTCCGGTTTCCGGCCGGGGTCCAGGAGACGCTCGGTCAGCAGCTCGACGGACTCGCGGACAGAGTCGAGCACCTGCCGGATCGGCTGCTGCTCTACGCCGACGATGGCGAAGCGGTCGCCGTCGCTATCCACGATCGAGGTCTTCGCCCGGAGACGGTGCTCGTTCGGCGTTCGACGCTCGAGGACGTCTTTCTCCGACTGACCGGTCGGTCGCTGGTCGATTGATCGCGCGCCCGCTATGACCCTGATCGCGCGCCCGCGATGACCCCCATCGGGACCCCGTCCACGGCAACGGGCACCACAACTCGACCAGCGGCACCCTCCCTCGTAGTGGCTGCGAGCCGCGTGTTCGAGCATCGTGCGACCACGTACCGACGCGTGTTCCTGGGCTCGCTGTTCACCTCGTTCGTGAGCCCGACCCTCTTTCTGATGGCGATGGGCCTGGGCCTCGGGGGACTCGTGAACGCCCAGAGCCCGGATGCGTTCGGGGGCATCACCTACCTCCAGTTCCTCGCCCCGGGCCTCCTCGCCGGCTCCGCGATGCAGACCGGGATCTTCGAGGCCACCTTCCCGATCATTCGCGGTCTCGTGTGGCGGCGGATCTTCCACGCCATGTATGCGACACCGATCAGCCCGGAGGCCGTGGCGCTCGGGACACTCGCGTTCGTCGCCTTCCGGCTGCTGCTCGTCGCCACCGTCTTCACCCTGGTCAGCGCACTGTTCGGGGCGACGACCTCGCCCCTCGCCATCCTGGGCATCCCGGCGGCTGTCCTGACGGGGCTCGCGTTCAGCGGACTCATGGGTGCCTACATGGCCACCCAACGAACGCCCGACAAGTTCAGCGCGATCTTCCGCTGGGTCGTCACCCCGCTCTTCCTGTTCAGCGGCACGTTCTTTCCGGTCAGTCGGCTCCCGGAGGCACTCCAGCCGATCGCCTGGCTTTCACCGCTCTGGCACGGCGTTGAGCTGACGAGAGGCGCTTCGCTTGGGACTCTGCTCGACGATCCGGTCCGGGCTCTGGTGCACCTGGCCGTTCTTGTCGGGCTCACAGTCCTCGGGGCCGCCCTCTTCGCCCGGAACATCCGCCAGAAGCTGGCCGCATGAGCGCCGTTGCCCAGCCCACGGCAGCCGCCGCCCGGCGCGTCCCGCGAGCGTGGCACCTGATCGAACGAAACTTCTTCGTCTACCGCCGGACCTGGACGATCATCGTCTCGGGCTTCTTCGAGCCCCTGTTCTACCTGGTGGGCATCGGCTTCGGCCTTGGGCAGCTGGTGGGGGACGTCACGGGGCCCGGCGGGCAGCCGATCCCGTACGCGATGTTCGTCGCTCCGGCCCTCCTCGCGACCGGCGCCATGAACGGTGCGGTCAACGAGGCTACCTACAACTTCTTCTTCAAGCTGAACTACAACCGTACCTTCCAGTCCGTCCTGGCGACACCACTCGCCGTCTGGGATGTCGCGATCGGCGAGCTGGGCTGGGCCCTCGTCCGCGGCGGACTGTATGCGCTGGGCTTCATGGTGGTCATCAGCGTGATGGGCCTCGTCACGTCGCCCCTGGCAATTCTGGCCTTCCCGGCCGCGCTGCTTCTCGGGTTCGCCGTCGGCGCGGCGGGCATGGCCGCGACCTCGTTCATGCGCACCACCCAGGACTTCGACGCCATCAACGTGGTCGTCCTGCCGATGTTCCTGTTCTCGGCGACCTTCTATCCCATCGAGACCTACCCCGACGCGATCAGAGGCATCGTGGCCCTCACGCCCCTCTACCAGGGCGTCGCGCTGATCCGTGGGTTGACCGTCGGCGTCCTGGGGCCCGAGATGCTCTTCAACATCGTGTACCTCGTCCTGATGGGCGGGATCGGCCTCTGGATCACCTCGCGACGACTGGACCGGGTCCTCCTGAAGTGAGCCCGGGACGGTCGCGCCACCCGAGCGCGCTGACGCGCGATGTGGCCCTCGACTCCCGGCGCACGGCTGCCCTCGAAGCCCTCCGCGACGAGATCGTGGAGTGCCGCCGCTGCCCGCGGCTCGTCGCCTGGCGCGAGCAGGTCGCGATCGAGAAGGTCGCCCGCTTTCGGGACGAACCGTACTGGGGTCGACCAGCGCCTGGATTCGGAGATCCCGCGGCACGGCTACTAATCGTCGGCCTAGCACCCGGCGCGCACGGCGCGAACCGGACGGGCCGGGTCTTCACGGGCGATGCTTCGGGCGACTTCCTCTGGCGCGCGCTCCACGAGGTGGGTCTGGCTGATCGCCCTTCCAGCCGTCGGGCAGACGACGGGCTGACGCTCGGCGGAGTGCGGATCGCGGCGGCCGTGCGCTGCGCCCCGCCGGCCAACAAGCCGACGATCGAGGAACGCGACAACTGTGCGCCGTTCCTCCTCCGGGAAATCGCTCTCCTCGACCAGACCAGGGTCATCCTGGCCCTCGGTCAGTTCGGATGGGACGCCGTCCTGCGCGTACTGGCTGGCGCGGGCGACCCCATCCCGCGACCGAAGCCGAAGTTCGGGCATGGCGCCGAGGCGACGATCGGGTCGCGAATGCTGGTCGGGTCATACCACCCGAGCCAGCAGAACACGTTCACGGGCAAGCTGACCCGGGAGATGTTCGACGCGGTCCTGCGGCAGGCGAT
>JBDTOF010000112.1:0-3904 GCA_039933375.1 Chloroflexota bacterium | reverse complement strand
CCATCCGGATATAAGCCGGACGCTCTAACCGACTGAGCTACACCCCCGCCGCGATGCTACACCGGCCCCGGACAGCCCGGATCGGGAGATGGCGCCGGCGTCGTCAGCCCCGCCTCGCTCCGAGGCGGTCGACAATCGCCCGGAGGCTGAACGGCCGCGCCGTCAGTTCCGGCGTAGGCGACGGATCGGGCGCCTCGCGGTCGGCGGCAGCCTCCCGCTCCAGGATCTCAACGTCCTCCTCGCTCATCGCATTCGCAAGCGGCAGTCCGTCAGGATCGAATGGACGCTCGATCGACGCGTGCGGGACGGATGGCCGTGCGTACGCCGGCGCGCCGTAAAGTTTTGGCAGTGCGACGTGCTTGTGTTCGTCCACGCTCAGGGGGTCGACCTTTCGCTGATCGGGCGGTCGGAGTTCGCGGTCCGAACGATACCCGGCCGGCCCTCCGGTGTCATCCCGGCCCGACTGGGAGACCGCCGTCCAGCTCAGACAAGCAGGGGTCGGAGGATCTGGACGGCCACGACGAGCACCAGGTAGGCGATTGGCACCGCCGCAAAGAACCCGAGCGCGGCGCTCCAGGCCGTCCTTCGCGGTTCAAGGTTCGCCCCTCGCGGGAGCGGGACGATGAAGTACGTGACAAGGCTCCCGACCAGCAGCACGGTCAGGACGTCGAGGGCGGCAAAGGCGGCCCTGAGATCCCCGCCCGGGAGTTGCGCGCCGCGCGACAAGGTCACGTCATAGGCGAGGTAGGCGACTCCGAGGATCCCAGCCACGACGAGGTTCGCCACCACGGCCCGAAAGACGGGGCGTGGAGCATTTCGGAACTGACGCCAGCGGATCTCGAGCCAGGACCTTGGACGCGAATCGCCGGTCATGACGACCGGAAGATCGGGAGCGTCCGGCGCGGAGGAAGCGATCCGGGATCGTGATCGGCGAGGAGCCGGACGCCGTCCACGAAACGCTCGATTTCCGCCTCGGAAGTGAAGAAGCCGACGCTGATCCGAATGGCGTCCAGGCTCGTGACCGTCCGGGCGATCGCCGAGGTCCGGGTGGCAAGTTCGTCCAGCGCAGCCTCGGCGTCCCAGCCGCGGATCCGGAACGTCACGAGCGTGGCCATCTGGTGGCGGGGCGTCAGCAATTCGACTCCGTCGATGGCGGCCAGGGCATCGGCTGCCCGCCGGGCCATGGTCGGGCCACGCGACCAGACGTAGTCGAGCCCGACGTACATGGACAGCCAGCTCAGGGCCCGGGCGAAGCCGGCAATCGACGGGCGATGGTAGTTCGAGGACTCGAACCGGCGCGCGTCGGCGAACCAGGCAGCCGCGCCACGCGAGTCGTACGTCTCGAGGCCGAAGTGGCCGGCGAACGAGGGCCGCAGGCGATCCACGGCAGCCGGCGAGACCCACAGGGCGCCCATGCCCTCTGGCCCGAGGAGCCATTTCTGGGCCGGCAGTGCATAGGCCTCGGCTCCGAGGTCGGCCACCGTGAACGGGATCGCTCCGGCTGCCTGGGCACCGTCCACCGCCAGGATGGCGCCACGCCCGTGTGCCAACTCGGAGATGCGGCGGATCGGCAGTACCGCGCCCGTCGACCACAGGACGTGCGAGATCGCGACGAGTCGGGTTCCGGGCGTGATGGCGCGATCGAGCGCCCGCATCGTGACCTCGTCATCGCCGCCATCGCCAATGTCGGCAATGCGGACATCCACGCCCAGCCGCTCTCGGATGGAGTAGAGCGGCCCGATTCCGCCGGCATGCTCGTGGCTCGAGGTGACGGCAACGTCACCGGGTCGCCAGTCGATGCCCCAGACGGCGAGGTTCATACCGTCCGTCGTCGCATGGGTGAGCGCGACTTCGCCCAGCTCGGCGCCGAGAACCGCGGCGACACCCGCCCGCGCTTCGTTCATCCGGTCGAGCATCTCGAGGTAGTAGTCGAGTTGACTCCGCCCGATGGTCCGCTCGTACTCCGCGAGCTCGGTCATGACCGCGCTGACCTCGGCGGGAAGCGGGCCGACCGAGCCCGTGTTGAGTTGCATCCCGGCCGCGAGCGACGGCAGGGCTACTCGGACGGCATCGAACTTCTGCTCGTCCGACATGAACGGGGAGATCACGGCCGTATGATACCGGCCATGCTCCACTCCCCAGCCACGACCGGATCGGCCGTCGAATGACCGCGCTGACACGCCCCGATCTCATCGCCAACCCCGATTGGCTGACCGAGCAGCTCGGACGACCGGACCTGCGCGTCCTCGACGTTCGCTGGCGACCGGACGGGTCGGGCCCCAAAATCTTTGGCTTGAGTCACATCCCGAGGGCCTCGTATGTCGACTGGCGGAACGACCTGATCGAGGCCTCGCCCGAGACAGGTGGCCTGCTGCTCGCGGGACCGGATCGCGTCGCGGCCGTCCTGGGCGATGCCGGCATCGGCGATGGAACCAGCCTGGTGATCTACGACGACACGCTGAGTCTGTATGCCGCACGGGTCTGGTGGAGCCTCAGGGTCTACGGGTACGAATCGGCCCGGATCCTGGACGGCGGGCTGCCGGCCTGGATCGCGGATCGACGCCCGGTCTCGAACGTGATCGATGACCAGCCGACCGCGACGTTCACGCCGCGAGCCAACCCGCGTCTGCGGATGACCACCTCAGATGTTCGAGCCGCGCTCGGTTCGTCCGACGTCCTGCTCCTTGACGCTCGGGCCAGTGCCGAGTTCCGCGGGTTCGAGGGCAACTCCGTGCGCCTCGGCCACATCCCGGGGGCCGTCAACGTTCCGGTCGGGGCCATGCATCTGCCGGGGACGCAGCGGCTGCGTGATCCCTCGGTGCTGAAGGAGATGCTGCTCAAGGCGAACGTGGCGAGGGGTCGGCGGATCGTGACCTACGACGGGTCCGGGGTGGCCGCAGCCAGGCTCGCGTTCGTCCTGGAACTCCTCGGATACGAAGACGTGGCCGTCTATGACGGTGGCTGGTCCGACTGGGGCGGGCGCCTCGATCTACCCGTCGATCGCTGACCTTCGAGGCGGGTCAGCCTGTCAGGTCTCGATACGGCGACAGGATCTGCGCCCGTGCATGGTTCACGGCCACCATCGGCACCTCGGTCGCCGCAACGCCGAGCTGGGTTGACCAGAAGGTCGCGTCCGTGACCGGGATGAACCGCCCGTGCAATTCCTGGAGGGCATCGTTGATGTCCCGCTCCGGGAGCAGGTGGATGTGGCCCGTGATGCTGAACGGCGGGATGCTCACAAGCGTGGTCTCGGCGACCTTGGGGGTTCGCAGCTCCGGCAACGGCTCAACGGCCTCGCTCGCCACCGCGAACAGGACGGCGCCCAGGTTCACCTGGGCATGCGGCGCCTCGTGCCGAGTGCCGGTGTTGCCGAGGGGCTCGAGAACCGTGTCGGCGAGAACCAGGAATTCATCTTCCGCGAGGTTCAGGAGGTCCAGCAGGCGCCGATGGCGCGTCATCAGGCTGCCCCGGATCACGAACGAGTCGGTATACAGCGTCAACTCGACGCGCATCGGCTCAGCGCCCCATTCGCCGTACATCAACCCAGTCTAGCCCCTCGGCGCTGAGCGTCGGGAGGATGCGGTCACGAGGCGCTCGGCCCCAGGCTGGAGCTCGGTGAAGAGCCGCTCGACTGTGGCGAGTGTGTCCGCCTCCGCGGCGTCCTTGTCCGGCCGCAGGTTGGCGATCCGAGGAAAACGGAGGGCAAAGCCCGACTTGTGGCGTTTGGAGCGCAGGATGACGTCGAACGCCACCTCTACCACCACCGCCGGTTCGACGACGCGATATCGGCCCTGGGTGCTGATCGTGTGATCTTCGAACCAGCGGGTCATGTCAGCGATCTCGCTATCGGTCAGGCCCGAGTACGCCTTGCCGATCGTGACAAGGCGCCCGCTCTCATCGTCGC
>JBDTOF010000111.1:0-5484 GCA_039933375.1 Chloroflexota bacterium | reverse complement strand
GGAGAAGGTCTAGCTTGGATTCGATCCACCACTTCATTGCCATCGCCACTGTCGTGGTCGTCGCCGGAGGGGTCGGCTGGTCGATCCTGCTGGCGGCTTCCAGGCGTCCAGGCGGACCCAGATTCGAGCAGTTCCAGGCGGCCGTCGTCAGTCTGGTCTTCGTGGGAGCGGCGAGTGGCATGGTGTTGCTGCTGTCGGGAGCCCGGCCGACGGAAGGGCTCCACCTGCTCTATGCGGTGATTGCGATCACGCTGATCCCCCTGGCCCGCTCGTTCCTCGGTCGGGCGGGCGGGCGCGCTGCGGCCAGCCTGCTGCTCGCGGCCTTTATCGCGCTCGGCGCCGTCCTCTTCCGCCTCTTCTCGACGGGCTGAGCCGGCCGGCACATGGACCCGCCGCCAGCTGACGTGTTCAAGCGGCCGTCGGGCCCGATGATGGGGGCCACCGCACCGGCCGTTTCTGGCGCCGGATGGCCCGATTCGCCCTCGAGCTCATCGTTCGGAAGGACCCGATCGAACCATCGCGGAATGCGCCCGTTGCTCAAGCCGCGATCGTGGAGCTCCCGGCTCAGGCCGTGGTTCGGCGAAAAGTCAGGGAGCCTCAGCCTCGTCTAAGTTTCCTCTCAGGGCGAGGTACCAGCATCGATCGAAACGTGGGGCACGTTGCGACGCTGCAGCATGTACGACCGTGGCGTAACTGACCAACTCATCCCACTCAAGGAGGTCGCCAAGATGGCCGACAAAGTGAAGGACCCGGTTTGCGGCATGGAGATCGATCCGGCCCAGGCCGCCGCCACGGAGGTGCACGAGGGCCAGACGTTCTACTTCTGCGGCCACGGGTGCCACGCCACGTTCGTCAAGGACGCGCATCGCTACGGTCATTCGCGCGTGGAGCGTGGTGAACACGGGCATCACTGATCCGCTTGCGGCGGGAGCGCTGGGTCTGCCGATCTCGTCGTGCGAGCCCGGCAACGCTCGCCGTCGCACTCGCACGCTTGGGGCCGGTTCTCGCGAATGATCAGCGTCTGCATGCCTCGGGGGTCAGGCCATGAAGGCTGAAGGCGATCTACCCCCGACCGATCTAAGCGCGACGGTCGCGCTTCTCCTTGTCCCCGGGAAGGAACTGTTGGCCGCTGACGAGAGTCTCGGCACCATCGCTCGCCGATTCGAGCAGGTCGGCATCCGGTCGACCGAACAGACCCGGCGCAACTATCGCGAACTCCTGTTCACAGCACCCGGATCATCGGAGTCGCCCGTTCTGGCGACCGTGAGACGCTGCGCGAGCGAGCGCGCCAGAGCGTCGCGGCCGATGGTGCCACCCATACGGCGGCCACAGACACGCTCCGCCGAGCAGATACGGGACGCTCGTCGTGACGAGCAGGTCGACACCTGGCGGTGGCTGCCATCATCGGGCGCCGGGCACGCTGGTTCTGGCGCGGCGTTGCGGCGGGGTCGGGCACACTCGTAGCGGTCGGCGTGGTCGTTGGCGTCGCGTTGCTCGTGGCCTTCGACGCCACCTTCGAGATCCTCCACCTGCTCTTCTTCAAGCCGGGCTCGTTCATCTTCGACCCGCGGATCGAGCGGCTCGTCCAGATCTTCCCGGAGCAGCTGTGGGTCGAGTCATTCACGGCCGTCGCCGTGGTCGCTTTCACCGTTTCGCTCGGCGTCCTGGCCATCGCTCTGCGCCGGTTGCGGGCCGGCAACGCGTCCACCCCAGCCTGACAATGGGCGGTCCCGATCGGTCCGGGCATGGTCGTGGGGACGCGGGGTCGTAACATCGGTCGTCGCCCATCTCGTCAGCGGCCCGCCCGGACGCTCCAACGAGCGTGCACGGGCCGGTACGGGATGGGAGCAGGCCAAACCTGGGCAGCACGGAGACGAGTCCGGACCCAGACGCGGGCGCCCGACCCAGAGGTAGTTCGCGGCGCGCCAATACGCGTTGATGAGACGTCGCTCGTCCTCGTGGAGGGGACCTGCCCCTCTATCCGGTCCCAGCGCTATTGCTGACGGTCATCGTGCGCGGTACATCAGCCCGGTACATCAGCCCGGTCTCGCCGAAGAGCGCGGATGAGCGGAGCCTTACCCAGCGCTGTTCGGGGGATCGCATCGACCCGCTCGACGTGAACCCGAACGCGTGGGACACCGGCCCGCTCGATGGCGGTTCGCACGTCGTTCGCTACATCGGCGTCCACGACATCAGCAGTCGGACCGGCAAGCAGGATCCGGAGGCCATCGGGCTCCTCGACCACTTGCCAGGCTGCCACTGGGACGGGTTCGAGGATGTTGTGGAAGACGTTGGGATGAATGGCGATGCCTCCGAGGTGGAGGAGGTCCTCCTCACGTCCTTCGATCGCGTCCAGCAACATGAACGGACGGCCGTCTGGGCAAACCTCCGCCGATGCGCGCACGCGGTCGGTGAGCTCGTAGCGGATCAGCGGCTGGGTCCGCGAGAAGAGCACCGTCACGAGGAGCTTCGCGCCAAACTCGCCGCGGGCGACGGGCCGGTTCTCCTCGTCGACGATCTCCGCGATGACGAGATCCTCATAGCGGTGGATCCGATGGTGTTCACACTCGGAGGCGATCCCGGCGGTCTCGGTCGCGGCGTAGACGTTGAACGGCTCGACCCCGAACGCCGCTCGGATCCGGGCGCGCGTTTCGTCGGTCAGAACCTCCGACGCGCTCATCACCGCCCGTGGCGTGACCGCGAGTCGACCGGCGAGTTGCTCGTCCGCGAGGGCCCGCAAGATCGAGGCGTATCCGATCAGGGAGTCGGGCTGAAAGGTGGTCAGCGCCGTCGTCGTTCGTTCGAGGGGCTCCGAGGCATCCAGTCGAAGCGTCGGGACGAGCGGGCTCGCGAGCGTCGCGCCGACGATCGACGACTGATGGGCCGGGTTCCTCGAAGACACGATCGCGACCCTCAGCCGGTGCCGCACTCCAACGGGAACGCCGGCCCAGTCGTTGGCCCGCGCGTATGACGCGAGGATGCGGTTCCACTCCGACCGATCCGACAGGAACACGCCCCGGCGCCCGGTCGTGCCGCCGGTCGCCGCGACGCGGTAGCGACCGCGGAACAGATCAGTTGGGCCGGCGGAGGTGAGATGTGCTTCGACATCCTCGAGGCGCACCGCAGGATCGGTCACCAACTCGTCGAAGCGCTCCATGAGCGTCGCCTTCGAGAGCACCGGGAGCTCCTCGAGCGGCGCGTTGGCCAGACCGCGGTGGAACTCCCGGTAGAACGGCGAGCGTGCACGGGCGAACGCCCGGAGTTCGGCGAGGCCGGTCACTTGATGCGCGATGAGTTCCTCGCGCGTCCACCGATCATGGGACGCGAGAACCGAGCGCGCACGCAGCAGTGAAACCATCGCTCGAAGGTCCATCAATGATGCCTCCTACGTGGCTGAGATCGCAGCCACCAAGCGTCACGCCGCCACGTCCACGAGCGTGAAGCGCGTGAGCCGGTCGGCGTTGCTGATGGCTGGCCGCTGTTACGAGCGGCGCGGCGACGGTTCCGGCGACGAGGTCAGCGGACGCGAGGCGCCTCGTCCGGTCTGGATTGCAGCTGGGGCGCTGGGCTTGGCGGACCTCGGCGCCGCTGTCGTCGCCCATTGAGATCGTTACTGCGTCACGAAGGCGGCGCCGGTCATTCCGGCTGCCGCATGGCCCGGCAGCGTGCAGATGAACGTATGGGTGCCGGGCGCGTCGAACAGCAGCTTGATCGTCCGCGTCTCGCCCGGCGCCAGGATCGACTCGACGCCGGCGAGGCCGGGCATGTGGATCGACTCGAAGTTGATGTCGTGGCGCTCCGTGCCGCGGTTCGTCACGGTCACCGTCAGCGGCACTCCGACCTTGGCGTCGATCCGGTTCGGCGTGAAGCGCATTTCCTCGAGAACGATCGCGGCGGAGCCCGACGAGCCGCTCGGCTGGCTTTGGCACCCGGCCGCCGTCAGCGTCACGATGGCGACGATCGCCACGATCCAGAACGGCCTGCGGCTTCCAGTTGGCGTCATGTCGTCGATCCATTTGGTGTGGATACGGACACGCTGGGGCGCCCCGCTGAGGCGGGCGTGAGGCGAACCTGAGGGTTCGCTTAGAATGTGGCAGGTGGCGACGCGGTCCGACGGCTCGGGATCGCCGGTTGCTACGCGCCCCCGGGTCAGCGGATGAGCAGGCTCGACGCGAAGAACGCGCGGGCGAACGGCTCGGCCACGATTCCGGTCACGATCACCGCCGCGGCGGACGCGAGCGTCACCCAGGCGGCCGAGCGACCGAGCACCGCGACGGCCTCGGTCGTGGTCCCGAAATAGGTCGGTGCCAGGACCCGGACGTAGTAGAAGATCGAGATGACCGTGTTGATCGCGGCGACGATCGCCAGCCACCCATAACCCACCTCGATTGCGACCGCGAACAGGAGAAGCTTGGCGAAGAATCCCGCAAGCGGCGGCACGCCGATGAACGAAAAGAAGCTGAGCGCGAGTGCCCCAGCGAGCGCCGGGCGCTCGCGGCCGACCCCTGCGTACGAGGCGAGCGCCGTCCGCCCCCGCAGCTCGACGACCACACCGAACGCGGCGAGGTTGCCAAGGACGTAGGCCAGGAGGAAGTACAGCAGAGCCGGGAGGGCGAGGTCGCTCGAGCCGATCGCGACGATCGCCATGAGACCGTAGCCGGTCTGCGAGATGGACGACCAGCCGAGGAGCCGTCGGACGTCGTCCTGCCAGAGGCAGGCCAGGTTACCCAGCGTCATCGTTGCGGCCGCGAGCAGGGCCACCATCGGCTGCCAGCCAACCGCGTCCGGCGGCAGCGCCAAGACGAACCGGGCGAGGAACAGGAAACCGCCGATCTTCGGGACGGTCGTCAGGAATGCGGCCACGGGTGCCGGCGCGCCCTGGGCGACGTCCGGGACCCACGCGTGCGCCGGAACGGCCCCGATCTTGAAGGCCAGCCCGACGATGACGAGGGCCAGCCCGACGGCCAGGACCGGCCCGCCGGCCGCGGGCAGGCCGTCCGCCAGACCAGCCAGCGTCGTGGATCCACCCAGCCCGAACAGGAGCGCGACCCCGAACAGCGTCGCGGAGTTGCTGAGGGCGCCGATGAGGTAGTACTTGATCGCCGCCTCGGCCGACGAGGAGGACCGCCGGTGGTACCCGGCGAGAACGAACCCGGTCGCCGACGACAGGAGCATCGCGACGATGAACTCCTTCAGGTCCGTCGCCCCAGCGAGCAAGACCGCCCCCAGCGAGGAGTAGAGCAGCAGCGTGTAGTACTCGCCGTGTCGCGGGTCGCGCCGGAACCAGGGGACGGACAGACCGACCACGACGACGGTCGCCACGAGCACGATCAGCTTCGCCCACAGGGCGCTGCGGTCGCGCGCGTAGGTGTCGAAGAAGGTCAGCGACTCGGGCCCGGCGAGCATGGCCGCCGTGACGGCCGTCGCGAGCAGCGCGGTGACGACCGCGAGGATGGCCGCTCCGGCCTGGAGGCGACGTGGGGC
>JBDTOF010000110.1:0-5085 GCA_039933375.1 Chloroflexota bacterium | reverse complement strand
GAGCGGCGGCAGCGCTACGACATCTTCGGGAGCGCCGGTGTCGAGGGTGATCCCAACATGGCCGGGTTCGGCGGGTTCGCCGACATCTTCGATGCGTTTTTTGGTGGTGCCGCCGGTGGCGCCACTGGGCGGCGCGGCCGACCTGCAGCCGGCTCAGACCTCCGCTACGACCTGCGGATCACGTTCACGGAGGCAGTCCTCGGGACCGAGAAGGAGATCGACTTTCCGGTTCTCGGACGGTGCGAGACGTGCTCGGGAACGGGAGCCAAGGCGGGCACGGAGGCGGTCGCCTGCACCCAGTGCAACGGACGCGGCGAGGTTCGTTCGGTCCGCCAGACGATGCTCGGGCAGATGGTCAACGTCACGACCTGCCCGCGCTGCCACGGCGATGGAAAGACCGTCGAGGCCCCGTGCGAGACCTGCCGGGGCGATGGCCGAACCGAGCGCAAGAGCACGCTCCGGGTCAAGATTCCCGCCGGGATCGACGAGGGTCATCAGATCCGCCTGTCCAATGAGGGTGAAGTCGGGCCCCGTGGCGGGCCGGCCGGCAGCCTGTACGTCGCCGTTCACGTGGCACCGCACGAGGCGCTCAAGCGGGACGGGACCGAGCTGTATTACGAAGCCTCCGTGGGGATCGCCCAGGCGACCCTCGGGACGCGCATTCTCGTTCCGACCGTGGAAGGCGAGGAGGACGTGGAGGTCAAGCCCGGCACCCAGCCGGGAACGGAGATCCGCCTGCGGGGGCGGGGCGTCCCGCATTTGCGACGGACGGGCTCGAGGGGCGACCTGCACGTGATCATCGACGTCGCTGTTCCAACCCGCTTGTCGAAGGCCGAGCGAGCGGCCCTGCACACGTATGCCGAGGCAGCCGGCGAGGTCGTCGCCGATGGCGGTGGGATCCTCGACCGCGTTCGTGACGCACTCGGCTAGGGGACGGTCCAGCGGCCACCGGGCCGCGGCCACGCCGCCCCGCGCCACCACGCAGCCCCGCGCCGCCACGCAGCCCGGGTCGACCACCTCGACCCCACCGACCGCTTCGTCCTGGCTCGAGCTGGCGGTCGAAGCCGATCTCGAGGCGGTCGAGGCCGTCAGCGAGATCCTGGGCCGGTTTGCCCCGGGTGGCTCCAGTGTCGAGCCGGCCTTCGAGCTGGTGGACGAGGGTCTCGGGGCCCGTGTAGACCCAGCGCGCCCGGCGATCGTGCGTGCGTACATCCCAGCCGAACATGCCGCCGCGGCACACCGTGCCGCCCGCGATGCGGAGGCGGCGTTATCGCACCTCCAGGCCTTTGGCCTGCGGCCGATCGGCGAGCTGCAGGTTCGACAGGTCAACGAGAGCGACTGGGCCGGTGCCTGGAAGGTGCACTTCCCGGTCATGCGAATTGGTCGGCGGATCGTGATCCGACCCACCTGGCGACGACATCGAGCGACGCCCGGCGACGTGGTCCTGGCCCTCGATCCCGGCATGGCCTTCGGCACCGGGCTGCATCCCACCACCCGACTGTGCCTGACCGCGCTCGAGGTTGCCGCGGACCGGGGAGATCTGGCGGAGGCCCGCGTGCTCGACGTTGGCTGCGGCTCGGGGATCCTCGCGATCGCCGCCGCCCGACTCGGGGCCCGGGCGGTCCTCGCCGTGGATACCGACCCGATTGCGGTCGAAGCAACGGCCGCCAACGCGCGCCGCAACCGTCTCGTCCGGCGGATCGCAGCGCACGCAGGTTCCCTGCCGACGGGCGAGCCCCCCTGTGACGTCGTGCTGGCGAACCTCATTGCCTCGGTCCTGATCGTATTGGCCGGCCAGCTTCGGGACGAGTTGCGGCCCGGTGGGCTCCTCCTCGCCTCGGGGATCTTCTCGGACCGCGAGCTCGAAGTGGCCGACGCATTTCGGGACGTCGGGCTCGAGGTGCTCCAGCGCTGGGCCGAGGGTGACTGGGTCGCCCTCGAGGTCCGTCGGCCCGCCTGAACGTCCGCCTCTACAATTCACGCGATGCCGACCACCCTCCTGCCGATCCTGCTGATCGTTCACATCAGCCTGGCAATCACGCTGTTCCTGCCGTCGATCCTCCTGCCGTTCACCCTTCGCGCCCGACGGGCGCCGAATGTATCCATCGGCCCCACCATGCGCGGGCTGCTCTGGCTCCAGTCGAACGGCACGCTGATCGTCGGAGTCGGCCTGGCACTCACGGGCGTCCTGCTGGTCGCCACCCTCGGGTCGTCGCTCCTCAGCCAGCCGTGGCTCCTGGTGGCGCTGGCGATCTACGCGGCCAACCTCGTTCTCGCCTACTTCGTTCAGCGGCCGAACCTGCGCTCCCTCCTCGGGATCCGGGGCTCGGCCAGCGATCTCGTCTGGGCGACGCGGGCCCGACGGCAACGCTACGTGTCCTATCTGATGGCCGGCTTCGTGGGGACGATCGGGTTCCTCATGAGCTCGAAGCCCGTGTTGTGGTGAACCGATGACACAGCAGCGGCTCGCTGATTGCCTGTTCTGTCGGATCGTGGCACGCGAGATTCCGTCCACCGTCGTCGACGAGGATGCCGACGTCCTTGCGATTCGCGACATCGCGCCACGGGCCCCGACCCATATCCTGCTGATGCCGAAGGTCCACGTCGCTTCAGCCGCCGAGCTCGGTCCGGATCACGCCCAACTGCTCGGGGCGATCTTCGGAATGGCGGCCTCGATTGCCCGGGAGCAGGGCATCACCGACGCGGGTTATCGCATCGTGACGAATGTCGGCGCCTGGGGAGGTCAGACGGTGGACCACCTGCATTTTCATCTGATGGGTGGACGCCCGTTTGAGTGGCCCCCGGGATGAGCGATCCATGGCCGCCTCTGCCGCCCGAGCCGCCCGGGCTACCTGGACCGGAGGCGCCCCGGCCGGCGGCGCCCGGGGATCCCGACCGCGCCACTGGAACCGGCCCCGGTCGCCGTCTCGGTGAATCGCCCGGAGAGGTGCCGCCGACGGCCGGAGATTCGGAGCCCGTCGGTCGGATGTCGCGGAACCGTCGCGCCCTCTCGATCACGATCGTCGCCGTCGTGGGACTCCTGATCATCGGGTCCCTCGTGGTTGGCCGACCCTCAGCGTCAGGCACACCGAGCTATCCGCCGGCCGGTTCCACGACGAGCCCGGCCGGGGCAGCGGCCGAGACCACTCGCGGCCTCGTGGTGAGTGCCCTCGCGGCAGCCGGGCTCCAGGCTGAGGACGTTCTCTCGCCGTTCCGGCCGGCCGAGGCCGCGCGGCTCGCAGCATCGCCCCGGATCGTCATTCGCGGGGTCATCCCGAACGATCCCGATCACGGTCGCGTGGTCATCTATGAGCTGCTGACGACCGGGGACGCGGCGACGGCCGCGCGCGAACAGGCGGCCTACGTCGGCGGTGGCATCGGGCGGATCCAGTTCCCGCCTGATGCCCGGTTCACGATCCGGATCGTCGGCACGACGGTCGTCTTCTATGTCTGGTCGGAGGGATCCTCGCCGGATGTCGAGCGGGCGACGGCCGTCTCGACGGCCCTCGGTACGCTCGGTGTCGGCGTGGACATCCCCCGCTAGGACGACTCGGCCGGCTCATCGTTGTGCGTCACGGGCAGGGGCGATTCCACCGCCGCCCAGGCCCGAACCAGGTCCCGCTTCACCTTCAGCGTGTGGGTGCGGGGAAAATCCGGGTCTGGCCACAGGCGCCAGCCTGAGATCCGCTGGTTGGGCCCGAGGATCGAGTTGGCATGCTTGATGGCGCTGTCAATCTCCCCGCGAAGGATCGGGGAGTCGTTGGACAACCCGGCCGGCCGCCGCTCGGGCAGATCAGCGCCCTGGAGCAGCCCGGGTGACCCGGGCGGTAGAACGACCGCCTCGACACGCCCCGGGCTCGTCTCCAGGACGACCGAATCCTGGATGCCAGCGATCCGCAGGGCATTCTCGATGTCCTCCGGATAGACGTTGAAGCCGTTCGGCAGGACGATGATGTCCTTCTTGCGCCCCGAAAGGACGAGTCGGCCGCCCTCATCGAGCCGCCCGATGTCGCCGGTCCGGTACCAGCCATCCGACGTGAAGGCGTCGGCGGTCGTCTCGGGTAGGTTCCAGTAGCCGCGGAAGACCGTCTCTCCCCGGAACTGGATCTCGCCATCGTCCGCCAGTCGCAGGTTGACGCCCTTCGGCGGCCGGCCAACCGTCCCCGGCTGGTGGTCGTCGAGCGTCGTGCACGTTCCGGTGCCGGTCTCGGTGGATCCGTAGCCCTGGAGGACCGTGACGCCCATGTCCTCCCATGCCTCCTGGAGGGATGGCGGCAGGAACGCGCCGGACGAAAGGACGAGGCGCAGGTGGCCGCCGAGCTGAGCGTGGACCCGGCCGAATAGTCGGCGCCGAGCCCAGGCCGGAAGCCGTCGACCCATCGCCCGCAGACGGTTGAACATGGCCATCTGGCCACGCTTGTTCACCTCGCGCTCGACGGCACTCCAGAACAGATCCAGCACCTGCGGAACCAGGACCAGGGTCGTCACCCGGTGCTCGTTCAGGGCATCGAAAATCACCCGCGGGTTGCGACTCCGGACATACAGGATGTCGGCGCCGACCGAAAGGGCGTAGAACAGGCCGACGGACTGCTCGAGCAGGTGCGACAGCGGCAGGAGCGAGACGATTCGGTGCTCCATCGGAGGAACGATCCGATGGAACGATGTGATCGACGCTGCGAGGTTGGCGTGGCCGAGCATCACGCCCTTGGGCGTGCCCGTCGTACCGGAGGTGAAGATCAGCTCGGCGATCTCCTCCGGAGCCGGAGGGCGCCAACTCGCCACGCTCGACTCCCAATCGGCCGGGAACCCCGCATCCGGTTCGGCGCACAGCGCCTCCACGGTGGTCGTCGGGAACGCCTCGAGGTGGACGGCAGCGGGTTCGGGTGCATCGCGTCCGACGCCGATCGCGAGGTGGCGGGCCCCCGAGGATCGGACGATTCCCTCGATCCCTTCGATCGACATCCTGAGATCGAGCGGCACGATGACCAGCCGCGCCCGCAGCGCGCCGAAGTAGACGGCCGCCAGTTCCGGCGTCGATGGGGCCCAGGTCAGGAGTCGGTCGCCCGGGCCGAGACCCAGGGCTCG
>JBDTOF010000109.1:0-2948 GCA_039933375.1 Chloroflexota bacterium | reverse complement strand
CGGAGACGTACTCCAGCGATGGCACGCTCTACAAGCCGGTCGCCGTCAACACCAACGTCCAGGACGGCAGCGGTCTCCTGGAAACGTACGTCGTTCAATCGGGCGACACCCTGACCGGGATCGCGAGTAAGTACGGCATCTCCATGATGACGATCTGGTGGGCCAACGACCTCACCGCCAAGGACGACCTCCATGTCGGCCAGAAGCTCATCATCCCGCCGGTCAGCGGGCTGGTGGTCACGGTCAAGGATGGCGACACCCTCGAATCACTTGCTGCTCAATACAACCTCACGACCGACGATATCGCGTCGATCAACGAGCTCGACGACCCGAACCTGATCATCGGCCAGGTCCTCATCCTTCCGAACGCGGCTGGAGCGCCCATTCTAACCCCGAAGCCGGTCGCCCATGTGTCCGGGGGTGGCGGTGGAGGTGGCAGCAGCTCCGGCCCGAGCACCTACTCCGGTGGCAGGCTCTCCTGGCCAGTGGTCGGTGGGGGCAACTACGTCAGCCAGCCGTTCCACTACGGTCACTACGCCATCGATATCGCGGCCGACTACGGTTCCCGTGTCAACGCCGCTGCGGCGGGCACCGTGATCTGGTCCGGATGGCGGAGCGGCGGTGGCGGCAACGTCGTCTGGATCGCCAACGGGTCCGGGCTGTACACGACCTACAACCACATGTCCGCGATCTCCGTTCATGTCGGCCAGTCGGTCTCACGCGGCCAGCAGGTGGGTCGGATCGGATCGAGCGGCCATGCGACTGGGCCGCATCTCCACTTCGAGGTCTGGAGCGGCATGCCCTGGAACGGCGGTTACCGGGTCAACCCGCGGCGATACCTCTGATCGTCGCCGACGGCCGTGGGCCGTGCCGGTCGTCCATCCGCTACGGCGCTCAGGGCCCGATCTCAGCGCGCCCTGAGCCCGTGGGAAGATAGGCTGGATGTTTCTCGACCGCGTCAAGATCAATGTTCGGGCCGGCCGCGGCGGCGACGGTGCGGCCACGTTCCGGCAGGAAGCCCACGTGCCCCGCGGCGGGCCCGATGGCGGTGACGGTGGGCGTGGTGGCTCCATTCATCTCGTGGTCGATGCGGGGCACACGACGCTCCGTGACTTCTCGTTTCGCCATCATTTCCGGGCCGCTAACGGTGGTCGCGGGTCCAAGGCTCGCCGGCATGGCAAGGCCGGTGGAGACCTCATCCTCCAGGTCCCGCCCGGGACGGCGATCTATGACGATGCCACAGGGGAGCTGATCGCCGACCTCGTCGCGACCGGCCAGATGGCCATGATCGGACGGGGCGGCCGTGGGGGTCTCGGCAATACGCACTTCAAGACATCCACCCATCAGGCTCCCAAGCATGCGCAGAAGGGCGAGCCTGGCGAGGAACGGTGGGTCCGGCTGGAGCTTCGGCTGATCGCCGACATCGGACTGGTCGGCCTGCCGAATGCCGGCAAGTCGACGCTGCTCGCCGCCCTGACTGCCGCGAACCCCAGGATCGCTGCCTACCCGTTCACGACCCTCGAGCCCAACCTCGGGGTCATGGACCTTGGTATCGAGGACCGACGGCTCCCGACGATCGCCGATGTTCCCGGCCTGATCGAGGGTGCGAGCGAGGGGGCCGGACTCGGCCATGCGTTCCTCCGTCACATTGAACGGACCCGCATCCTCGTCCATCTCGTGGATGGTTCCGCTCGGGATCCCGAATGGGACCACCAGGTCATTCGCGAGGAGCTGGCGGCCCACGATCCGGCCCTGTTAGAGAAACCAATCCTGGTGGCATTCAACAAGATGGATCTGCCCGAATCCGTTGAGGCGTGGCCGGCGTTTCGCCAGGCTCGCGAACGTGAGGGCCTGCCGGTCGTTCCCATCGGCGCAGCGGGCGGCGAGGGGATCCCCGAATTCCGGGCGGTGCTGGCGAGTCTGTTGCCGAGCGTGGAGGAGTTGGCCGAGCCACCGGAACCGTCTGGGGTGGTGGTTCACCGCATCGACACGCTCGAGGACGGCTTCTCCGTCGAGCGCGAGCCAGACGGTGCCTTCCGCGTTCGCGGCAAGCGTGCCGAGCGGGCTGCTGCGCAGACGAACTTCGATGTCGAGGAGTCGACAGAACGATTTCAGCGCGACCTCGAGCGCCTTGGCGTCGACGCCGAATTGCGTCGCGCCGGAATCGTGGCTGGCGATCTCGTCCGGTTCGGCGAGGTCGAACTCGAATGGAGTGGTGACGCCTGGGCCATGGAACGATGGGCCTGAGCCCCGCGACGCGCCCGAGCGACCTGGCTCGTCCGAGTGCACCGCGTGGCGGTTCGGTTGGCGTCATGGGCGGCAGCTTCGATCCGATCCACCTCGGCCATCTGGCGATTGCCCAAGAGGCGAGGGAGGCCCTGGGCCTGGAGACGATCCTGTTCGTCCCGGCCGGCATCCCGCCCCACAAGCCGGGTGGGACCGAGGCCTCGGTCGAGGATCGGGTGGCCATGGTCCAGCTCGCGATCGCGGGCAATCCGGCGTTCCGTCTGAGCCGCGTGGACGTCGACCGACCCGGCCCCTCGTACACAGTCGACACGATCGCCGAACTGGCCGCCACGTCGCCCGACCTCACCCTGATCATGTCGGCGGAGACGCTGAGCGGCCTTCCGTCCTGGCATGAGCCACGACGATTGCTAGCCGCCTGCCGCGTGGCCGTCGTTCCCCGGCAGGATCATCCGCTCCCTGACCCTGCCTGGTTGACCGAACAGTTTCTTGGCCTTGAGGATCAGTTCGACCTGCTCGAGGGTCCGCGTCTCGGGATCTCCTCGACGACGATCCGTGCCCGCGTCGCTGCGAGTCGATCGATCCTCTACCTCGTCCCGGAAGCGGTCGAGCGCTACATCGTTGATCATCACCTCTACGTTTCCGCCGAGCGCCCCGCCGGCCAGCCAGCAAGGACACACCGCCAGTGACGAGAGCCACTCGAA
>JBDTOF010000108.1:0-4341 GCA_039933375.1 Chloroflexota bacterium | reverse complement strand
GGCGGCGGTTGGCGCGGGCGCAGTCGCAGCCGGCGCGGCGGCGGTTGGCGCGGCGGCGGTCGAACCGGCTTCGTCGATGATCGCGATTTCGGCGTTGTTGGGGACGGTCTCCCCCTCTTCGACGAGGATCTCCTTGAGGGTGCCTTCGAACGGAGATGGAACCTCGGCGTTCACCTTGTCCGTGATGACCTCGAGGAGCGGCTCGTACTTTGCGACATGATCGCCCGGCTTCTTGAGCCACTTGCCGATCGTGCCCTCGGCCACGCTCTCGCCCAACTGGGGCATCGTCACCTTGGCCACTGATCGACCTCCTCGGGGAGTGGGACGCGTTCTCATCGTGCCGACGCGTGCGCCGACGTTGGGTCTAGTGTCGCCCATCCGCCCGGCGCCTGCCAGCACGGGCTGTGGTCGGTCAGCGGCCGCTCCCTCGCGCCTGTCAGTACGCGGCGAGCTTGCGGATCCCGGCGGCGATCTTCTCGGGGTTGACCATGAACCAGTCCTCGAGGACGTGGTTGTAGGGAACCGCGGGCACATCCGGGCCGGCGATCCGCGTGACCGGGCCGTCGAGGTAGTCGAAGGCCTCCTCGGCCACGATCGCGACGACCTCCGCCCCGTAGCCGCCGAAGCGGTTGTCCTCGTAGACCACCAGGCATTTTCCGGTCTTGCGCACCGACGTAAGGACCGTCTCCTTATCGATTGGGCGCAGGGTCCGGAGATCGACCACCTCGACGCTGATCCCCTCGTCCGAGACGATGTCGGCGGCCTCCAGCGCGTGATGTGCCATGAGGCCATAGGCAATGACCGTGATCTGACTCCCCGGTCGCGTGATCGCGGCTCGCCCGAGCGGGATCGTGTAATCGGTATCGGGGACGTCGCCACGCACGGAGCGATACATCTTCTTGTGCTCGAAGAAGATCACCGGGTCGTTGTCGCGGATGCACGAGCGCAGCAGGCCCTTGGCGTCGTAAGGAGTCGACGGAATGACGACCTTGAGCCCCGGGATGTGGGCGAAGAAGGCCTCGACCGACTGCGAGTGATAAAGCGCGCCGTGCACTCCCCCGCCGTACGGGGCGCGGATCGTCATCGGAACGCCGAAGCCGTTGTTCGAGCGGTAGCGCATCCGCGCGGCCTCGGACAGGATCTGGTTGAAGGCCGGGAAGATGAAGTCCGCAAACTGGATCTCCGCCACCGGCCGAAGCCCATTCATCGAGGCGCCAATCGAGGCGCCGACGATCATCGACTCGGTGAGCGGCGTGTCGATCACTCGGTCGTCACCGAACTCGGCCCACAGGCCGTCCGTGGCCAGGAAGACCCCACCCTTCTTGCCGACATCCTCGCCCAGCACGATCACGGACGGGTCGCGCCGCATCTCGTCGGCGAGCGTTTCGCGGATCGCCTCGATGAACGTTTTGATCGCCATCAGTGAGTACCGGGATCCGGATCGGAGTCCCCACCGTCACCGAGTCCCCAGGGGGGCGGAGTCTCGGACGGCCAGTCCTCGGCGAAGACCCAGCGCATCGCGGTGCTCGGATCCGGGTCGGGTTCCGCCTCTGAGTAATCGGTGGCCGCGTTGACTTCGGCCGTGACCTCGGCCTTCAGTTGCGCCTCCAGCTCGTCGGTCAGGACGCCAGCATCCATCAGTTGCGAGCGGAAGAGCGGCAGAGCGTCCTGGGCCTTCAGCCCGGCGAGCTCCTGCTCCGTGCGGTATTTCGTCTGCTGGTCATCCGAGGAATGGCCCGTCAGGCGAATGACCTTCGCCTCGATCAGGGTCGGTCCATCGCCCCGCCTGGCTCGTTCGACTGCCTCCTTGGCAACCGTGTAGCAAGCCAGGACATCGGAACCGTCGACCACGACACCCGGGATCCCGTAGCCGGAGGCGCGGTCGGCCACGTTCTCGGTCGCCAGCTCACGGCTGCTCGGGACACTGATGGCGTAGCCGTTGTTTTCGATGACCAGGATGAAGGGCAGCTTGTGAATCGCCGCGAAGTTGAGCCCCTCGTGCACGTCGCCCTGGTTGGAACTCCCCTCGCCCATCGAGGTCATGGCCACCTGGCCCGACTTCCGGATCTTGGCGGCAAGAGCGATCCCGACCGCGTGCAGCATCTGGGTTGCCACAGGCGACGAGAGGGACAGCAGATTGTTCTCGGCGTTCCCGTAGTGGCCCGGCATCTGTCGACCGCCCGATGACGGGTCGTTGGCCTTCGCGTACTGCGCCATGAGGATGTCCTGGACCGTCATCCCGAAGGCAAGGCACGTCCCGATGGACCGATAGAACGGGGCAATCCAGTCCTTCTTGCGCTCGAGCGGCCAGGCGATCCCAACCTGCGCTCCTTCGTGCCCCTGGCCGCTGATCACGAATGGGATTCGGCCGGCGCGGTTCAGGATCCACATCCGCTCGTCGACGGCTCGAGCGAGCGCCACGATCCGGTACATCGCGACGAGGTCCGCGTCGGTCAGTCCGACCGAGGTCGCCAGGTCCGAATTGCCGCTGTTCGCCACCGTCATCGCGAGAGGGACCTCAGTGCCCTAGAAGTTGATCGAGCGACCGTCAACGGCCATTGCCGCCTCGCCGATGATCTCGGCGAGCGTCGGATGAGCATGTGTCGTGGCGCCGATCTCCCATGGCGTCGCATCGAGCTGGAAGGCGAGCGAAGCCTCAGCAATGAGGTCCGTCGCATGCGGCCCGACGAGGTGGATCCCCAGCGTGTCGTTGGTGTCGCGGTGGCCGATGACCTTGGCGAAACCCTCGTATTCCCCGCCGATGAGCGCCTTGGCGATCGCCTGGAAGGGCACTTTGCCGACCTTGTACGGGATCTCCTGTTCCTGGCACTGCTGCTCTGTCAAGCCGATCGAGGCGATCTCGGGCCGGCAGTACGTGGCCCGCGGCTGCTGGACGTAGTCGATTGGATGGACGTCCTTGTCGCCGGCGATGACATGAGCCGCAACGAGGCCCTCGTGGGCCGCCGTGTGAGCGAGCAGCAGGCCACCGACGATGTCGCCGATGGCGTAGAGATGCTGCTCCTTCGTCCGCATCCGGCCATCGACCTTGACGAACCCGCGCTCGAGCTCTGCCTTGGTACTCTCGAGCCCGACTTCCTCGACATTTGGCGCCCGGCCGGTGGCGACCAGGAGCAGTTCGGCGCCGATCTCTGACGCGTCCTTGCCCTCGGGGCCGACGGTCAGCTTCACGCCAGCCTTCCCGACCTTGACCGAGGCTGCGTCGAACCGGGCACTGGTGATGACCTTGATCCCCCGCTTGGTCAGGCTGCGCTCGAGGAGCTGGCTGACCTCTCGATCTTCGGCTGGAACAACCGCGGGCAGATACTCCAGAAGCGTGACCTTGACACCGACGTCGTGGTACATCGAGGCGAATTCGACGCCGACGGCACCCGCGCCGACGATGATCACGTCCTTCGGCAGCGAATCGGCCTTCAGCACGTCATCGGAGGTCACGATCCGCTTTCCATCAGGCACAAGTCCGGGTAGTGACTTGACGCGCGAACCGGTGGCCAGGATGACATTCGTACCCTGCAGTACGCGCTCTCCACCGGCGCCGGGAGTCCCGTCCTCGCCGTGCATCTGGACCCGGACCGTGGTTGGCCCATCCAGTCGACCGCGACCCTGGATCCAGGTGACCTTGTTCTTGTCCACCAGAGTCTTCAGCCCGGTCCACATCCGCTTCACGACCTGATCGCGACGCGCTGCCATGCGGGCGTAGTCGATGGCAGCCTCGCCGGCGACGTCGATCCCGAAGTCCTTTGCATGCTTAATCCGCTCGGCGAAGGCGGCCGATTCGAGCAGCGCCTTGGTGGGAATGCAGCCTCGATGGAGACAGGTCCCGCCGATCTTGTCCTCATCGACCAGCGCAACGCGCAGACCAAGCTGGGCCGCGCGGAAGGCGGCGGTATAGCCTCCTGTCCCCGCGCCGAGGACCACCAGATCGAAGTCGTTCGAAGAGCCAACGGCCATGGTCAGGCGGCCTCCGCTTGGCAGATGAGGCATCCGGAGCCGGCCACTCTGGCGCTCATCGCGACGGGCCGTCCGGGAAGGTGGGTCATTGGGTCCGATGGTACGCGGGGCATCCCAAAGGGTGCAACCGGGGTCGCGCAAGGCGCAACCGGGGTCGCGCCAGGCGCAACCGGGGTCGCGCACGGCGCAACCGGGGTCGCGCACGGCGCGGCCGGGGACGCAAGACTGAGTGCTAGACTCGGCGCTGGCCGGGACGCCGCTGATCCCAGATCGGACAGCCCCGCGCCTGGCCGGAAGGGGAAGTGTGGACGCGGTCGTCCTGCGCGTACTGCTCGTTGCCGGTGCCTACCTCGCTGGATCCATCCCGTTCGG
>JBDTOF010000107.1:0-9214 GCA_039933375.1 Chloroflexota bacterium | reverse complement strand
GCCGATCCCCGCGGGAAGCCGAACTCGGGTCGTTAGGCCCGGACGTTGCGTCGGGGACGTGGTTGAACTGCTCGCGGATGGGTCCCATTTCGGCCTCCAACTCACGTATCGCTACCGGCGGGGCGCGCTCGGGATCGCTCATGCAATCGGACTGGCGCGCGACTTCGTCGGCGATGAGGCGTTCTGCGTGGTCCTCGGAGACAACGTCCTCCGGGGCGCGGCCATTGCCGATGTAGCCGGGACGTTCGAGTCGGGGCCTTGTCCTCGCGGCGATCCGGATCGACGACTCGTCGGTCGTCGACCGCATCGTCGGTAGGTCGTATGACCGATGACGAGCTCGTCGCACTCCATCAACCTCCTTCGTAGCGGGCCTCGGCAGCTGGCCGGGCGCCGATTCAGCGGGAGGGTCGCGTATTGGCGAGGTTCATTGATGTCCAGAGTTGGTTGACGCGGTTGACTGCAAGAGCGCACCGGCCACCGACGACGGTGGCCTGCGAGATCCTGGTGGAGGTTGTGTGATGCGCAGAGTTATTTCGATGATCGCCATCGTGGCGATGATGGTCCTGATGACGGTTCCGACCGCTCTCGCGGTCGGCGGGACGGACCAGCAGCAGAAGGAGGCGGCCGGCTGGGGTTGTGCAGGAGCCGTCGGATTGCCCGCGGGTCACTGCATCAGCCCGGGTACGGTCGCTCACTGGCCTGGCGACATCGTCGCCAAGGGCAGAACCTTTCAGGTCATGGTGTTTGACGGGTCGGGCGGCTTCGTGACGACCGAGACCGCCACATTCCTGGCCTCGGCCGATGGCCGAGCCTGTCCCCATGACGCCGAATCCCCGGATGGCTACTACTGGGAGTTTGTACCCGGTCTCTGGGTCTGCCACCATCGATCGGAGTAGGTTGGGTCGCCGATCCGGCGAATGCAACCGGCGGCCAGCTGGACGGATGCCCGTTCAGGTGGCCGCGGCGTCCCCGATCGACGATGCGGCATCGACAATCGCGCACGCCTGTCGCGCCTGTCGGAGCTGGCGTGCGATGACCACGATCCCGACGATGTTCATCGCGATTCCGAGAACGAGCATTGGCGTCTTGTAGGCGTTAAGGAAGACGGCCGCGGCCGAGAGTCCAACGAGCGGCAGCAGATCGACCAGGTGGTGCGCACAGCAGGCGAGCATTGCGGCGGTGCTCGTCCCGGTACCGGCGGCCGTCACGGCGGCCGCCGCTCCGTGGCGGCGGTCGACGACCCGCAGCTCGGTGAACAAGGCGACCTGGGTCCCGAAGCCGGCCAGAATGACACCGACGAATGGCGCATCCGTGGCGAGCTGTTCGATCGCGTGCTGGGCACCCTGGGCGAGGCTGATGATCGCGAGGTAGAGCGCGAGCAGCCCCCCGGCGCCGATGAGCCCGACCGCGATCGAGCGCGGAGCCAGGAGTAGCCCGGACCGAATGGCCCGGATTGAGGTGGTCACGGCCCAACGTCCCAGCGCAGCGTGCGTTCGGGAAGGTCGCCGATGCCGGTCAGGACGAGTTCGACCCATCGGGCTCCGGTGAGGAACGCACCGGCGTCCCCGTCGAACGTCAGATTTCCGGATCGATGATGTCCGCCCTTTGGCGCAGCCCAGGGGCGCGCCGAGAGCGTTTGGCCACGGTCGTTCCGGAGCACTGCGGTCGCGAGGTCAAGCGCATCGAGATCCACGGAGTGCGTGTCGAGTGTCACCGCAACGGTCGCCCCGGCTGCAGGCCCGGCCCACGTCGCCACGACGGTTACCTGGCCGCCTTCGCTCGTCCGTGTCGCCATGTCCGTGGACGGTGCCGACGTGCTGGCCTGGTTCGACGGTCCAGCGGTTGGCGTGGAGCAGGCGGCGAGAGTGAGCGCCGCCGCTGCAAGAAGCGTGACGGCCCGCCAACGTGTGTTCATGAGGGCGAAGCTGAGGGATCCACCTGAGCGGTGGCTGAGTTCCGGCTTAAAAATCCGGGGAGGCATCACTGACGCCTACGCCGCAACGACGGCATCGAGGACCAGCCGGAGACGTTCAGCCGCCTCCGTCGCGACAGGACCAACTGCGTCCGAACCGGTGATCGCGAGGGCCGCGATAGGGTCCAGCATTTCGATCCTCGTGCCGGCCCCACCATCCTCCCGGAGCACCACGCTAGACGGCAAGAGGGCCCCGATCGAAGGGTCGATGTCGAGCGCGAGGTTGGCAAGACCCGGGTTGCAGACGCCAAGGATCAGATACGGCGGACGGTCGATCCCGAGCTTCGCCTTGATCGTGGCGGCGAGGTCGATCCGGGTCAGCACGCCAAAACCCTGATCTACGAGCGCGGTCTCCGTCCGGGCGAGGACGGCTTCGATGGGCTGGTTCAGAGTCGCACCGAAGGTGTAGTCGGAGGTCATTTCAGACTCCATTCACAATGATGATGGGATAGCGAAACACCGGCCCTGTGTGAGCCGGTGTTCCAGGATCGGGACTCGAGTCAGCGGCTCGGGGTCTCGCCGGTGTGGACGGACTGCATCTGATCGTGAAGCGACGCCATCTGCTGGAGCTGTGCGCCGCTCATCATCCCGGCGCCAGTCGCGCCGTTCATCATCCGGGCGCCAGTCGCGCCGTTCATCAGCCCGGCGCCAGTCGCGCCGGTCGGCATCCCGGCCGGCCCAACCTCGCTACTCGGGTCCTGCGCGGCGACGAAGCCCACGGTTCCCAGTGCCAGGGCGCCCGCGAGGAGGCTGCCGCCGAGAAATCGGATCATCTTGGGTGTCATCTTTTGTCTCCTTTGAACTTGACTTGTCAGTTGCCGAGCAGGCGCTGAGCCTGTTCGTATTCGGCTTCCGTGATCTCACCGCGAGCAAACCGGGCCTTGAGAATCCTGCCCGCGTCGTCAGAGAGACGGTCACCGCGGGGGATGGCCGCGAGCACAGCCCATGCGATCAGCACGATCAGCACGATCCCAGCGATCATCCAGACCCAGCTGTCAAGGCCCATCGCCCATCCAAGACCGGTCATCATCTTCGTCGTCTCCTTGTGTGGGTGGGAGCCAGGGTCAGCTCCGACACCGAGGATGCTGGATCGCCCTGCTCAAGCGGCAATGCCCGCCATGGTCAAGTTTTCATAAAGGCGCCACTGCGACGGTCTCATCGGACACCAAGGTCAAGATCACGTGGCCCTCAGGTTGGATTGCCAGAGTGATCAGGCTGTTACCAACCAACGAACCAAGGAGAGCTCATCGTGACCCTCAACGCAACGACCGACCCTGTTTGCGGGATGTCAGTCGATCCAACCATCACCGTCGCCGTCTCCTATCGCGGCCAGAAGTACTACTTCTGCGAGGCGGTCTGCGCCGACACGTTCCGTGACGATCCGAATCGCTGGATCCCTGAGGAGGCGACCGTCGAGGGTTGACGGACCTGAGACCGTCGCTCCAAGCCGGCCGCTGAGTCAAGCCGCCGGCAGCACGAAAAGGAACGTGGCGCCATGCCCGGGACCTTCGCTGACCGCGTCGACCCGGCCGCCCATCGCGTCCGCGAGGGCTCGCGAGATGGCGAGACCAATCCCCGACCCACCGAGGGCGCGCGACCGGGATGGATCGACGCGATAGAAGCGCTCGAACACCCGCTCGATCTGCTCGATTGTGAGTCCCGGTCCCTGATCAGCCACGGCAATCGTGACTTCGTCTCTATCCCGGTCCGCCGAGAGCATGATCTCGCTACCGTTCGGTGAATGTCGAATGGCGTTGGTCACGAAATTGTCCAGGACCTGGCCGAGACGGTCACGATCCGCTCGCACGAAAAGTCGGCCCGGGGCGACGCGCGTGCGGATCTCGATGCCGTGCTCCTGTGCCTCGTGCGCGAACCGTGTGCGGGCTGCTCGCAGTTGTTCCTCGACATCGACATCGGCCACGTTGAGTGGCAACTGACGGGCCTCGGCGCGCCACAGCTCCTGCAGGTCGTTGACGAGACGAGAGAGGCGAGCGGTCTCGCCTCGAAGGAGCTTCCAGGTCGGCGTCGAGGGAGCAATGATCCCATCTTCGAGGCCCTCCAGATAGCCGTCCAGGGTCGTGAGTGGGGTTCGCAGCTCATGCGCAACGTCTCCGACGAGTTGGAGACGGCGTCGCTCGGTCGCCTCCAGGGAATCGGCCATCGTGTTGTATGAGACCGCGAGCTCCCCGATCTCGTCATCCGAGGAGATGTGGACCCGCTCTGCGTAGCGGCCGGCGGCGATCCGGCGGCTGGCGTCGGCGAGTCGGCTGATCGGTCGTGAGAGACGAGTTGACAGGGCGATGCTGACGGTGACGGCCGCGAACCCCGAGGCCACGACGGCGATGACGAGCGCGGTCTGGACGGCTTCCCGGAATGCGGTCTGCACCAGTCCGCTCATCATGTCGTTCATGTCCCCGATGCCGGTCATGGCGTGGCCCATGGCGGTATCGAAGGCACCCGGGGCCACGATCCCGACGGCGACCAGCACCGTTCCACTCCCAACGACGACCACGGCGAGGTGGGAGGCCAGAAGCCGGATCCACAACCGCCTCCGGGGTCTCATCGGCGGTCCTCGCGTTCCCGGAACCGGTAGCCGGCCCCCCGCACGGTCTCGATGAACTCGGGCCGGGCGGCGTGGTCGCCGAGTTTGCGACGGAGGTTGCCGAGGTGAACGTCCACAACGTGCTCGTCACCGACGTAGTCCATCCCCCAGACGCGGTCGAGCAGGCGTTGACGGTCGAAGACGACCCCAGGATTCTCTACGAGCGTCGCGAGCAAGTCGAATTCAATCGTGGTCAGGGTTGTGGTTTCGCCGCGAACGGTGACCATTCGTGCCGGCCGATCGATCACGAGATCGCCACGCTCGATCCGCCCGGCATTGTCGCCATTGCGTTCAGTGCGCGGACGGCGAAGCAGCGCCTTCACCCGGGCGACAAGCTCGCGCGGCGAGAATGGCTTGACCAGGTAGTCGTCCGCCCCGACCGAGAGCCCGACGATCCGGTCGATCTCCTCGGCGCGCGCAGTGAGCATGATCACGTACGCGTCGGAGAACGTCCGGACTTGGCGGAGGACCTCGAATCCGTCGATCCCGGGGAGCATCACGTCGAGGATGACGACGTCCGGCCGGCGCTCGCGGACCAACTCGACGGCGGATGGTCCGTCGTGCGCGACAGCGACTGCCATCCCCTCCGCGGACAGGTAGCCATGGATGAGCCCGGCGATCGGCGCCTCGTCGTCAACGACGAGAATGCGCGCGGCGGTCACGACGTCATGACTGGAAGCGTGACGGTGGCGGCTGTGCCCCCGCCGTCTCGGCCAGCCAAGGCGATCGTCCCGCCGTGTGATTCCACGATCCAGCGGGCGATCGCCAGGCCGAGGCCGGTGCCGGATGGGCGTATCTCGCGGGCACGGGGACTTCGATATAGTCGCTCGAAAAGGCGCTCTCCGTCGCCCGCCGCCAGGCCGATACCGGTGTCCTCGATCCGAATGAGCGCTGTGCGGTCACGCACCTCGAGGGCCACCGTGACGCTTCCGCCCGCCGGGGTGTACTGCCCAGCGTTGTCGAGAAGGATCTCGATGAGTTCGCGAAGCCGATCGCCGTCCCCGTCAACGACCACGGGCTCGACCGAGACGACGCTCATCCGGACGTGCGGGTTGGCCTGCCGGACTCGACGGACGGAATCGACGAGCAGGGCATCGAGTTCGACCGGCCGGAACTCGAGCCGAGCCCCCGAGTCCGCGCGAGCAAGGGAGAGAAGGTCCCCGATGAGACGGCCCATCCGTTCGGCTTCATCGCGTGCGTCGGACAGGATCCCGATCCGCTCATCCTCGAGCAGATCTGGCCGATGGGCCAGGTCCAGGTTGGCACGGATTGTCGTCAACGGAGTCCGCAGCTGGTGCGAGGCGTCGGCCAGGAATCGCCGCAGGGTCTGGTGGTTCTGTTCCAGCGCCGTGAGCATCTCGTTGAACGCCAAGGCCAGCTCACCGACCTCATCGCCGACGTGGCCCACGTCCACCCGCGCCGCGAAATCGCCCGAGAGCGAGATCGCGCGAGCTGTCTCAGTTACATCGGCCACGGGTGAAAGGGCACGCCTCGCCAGGACGTAGCCGCCGATGAGCGCCAGACCGACCACACCGAACCCGCCGACCAGGAGCGCCGCTCCGACAGAGTCGAGCACCTCGTCAATTGGCTTCGTGGAATCGGCCCAGGCGACATAGCCGACCTGTTCTCCGCTCGGCAGGAGAACCTGATGCACGGTCAGCCGGCGCGGATCGCCGACGGCGGTCACGAATGGCCGCACGGCTTGAGCGTCACGATCCGCGGCGGCGAAGTCGGCCGCAGTCAGCGGCGGAGGTGGAGATCCAGTGCCGGACGAATCGGCAAGCACTTGGTGGCTCGTGTCAAAGACCAGGACGCGCCCACCCGTGGCGGCCAGCTGCGCCAGGAGTCGCTGGGTCGGGTGGAGTTGGCCAGATGCGTCGACATCCTGGGCGAACGCGCCCGCCGCATGTTCCGCGTTCGCAGCCAGGGTTGTATCGAACGAGCGCTGGAGCTGTTGGCCAAGGACCCAATACGCGCCTGCGCCGAAGGCGACCAGTGCGGCTGCCAGGAGCGCGGTGTACAGCACTGCCAACCGAGCCCGAATGGACCACCGCAAGCGAGCCCGCCTCACTCTTTCAGGACGTAGCCGGCGCCGCGGACGGTGTGGAGGAGGCGCACCTCGCCGTCCGACTCGAGCTTGCTCCGCAGGTAGCGGACATAGACCTCGAGCACATTTGATTCGCCCTCGAAGTCGTATTCCCAGACGTGCTCCATGATCACGTCTCGCGTCAGGACCTTGCGTGGATGGCGCATGAACAGAAGGAGGAGGTTGTACTCCGTCGTGGTCAGCTGGATGGTGCGGCCGCCGCGACGTGCTTCCCGAGCGTCGACGTCCAGTTCAAGATCCGCAAACCGGAGCGTCTCGCCTGAAGGCGTCGTCCTTCGTCGGAGGAGAGCGTGGACCCGCGCGAGGAGCTCTTCGAAACTGAACGGCTTGACGAGGTAGTCGTCGGCGCCGGTTTCAAGTCCTGCGACGCGATCTCGGACCTCATCGCGCGCGGTCAGCATCAGGATGGCCACCTCATCGCCGGACGAGCGCAACCGACGAGTCACCTCGAGGCCGTCGATCCCAGGCAGCATGACGTCGAGGACGATCAGGTCGGGGAGATGCTCACGGGATTTCTCGAGTGCTTCCTCCCCGGTCGCCGCCTCCACGACGCGGTAGCCCTCGAACGCGAGCCCGCGGCGCACGACCGTTCTGATCTTTGGGTCGTCGTCCACGACCATGATCCGGGTCGCCTCACTCACGCGTCGAGGTCTCCCTACGTTGCGCAGCACCGCGCCGCTCGGCTGCGAGACAAGTGAGCACGTCACATCCTTCCGTCTGCGATTGCGAGTGTCGCGAAAGTAGATTAGGGCAACATGAGCGAATGCTGAGTGGTTAGTGAGATGGACGAGCCGTGCAGTCGGGCCGTCCTCGGAGGAACCTAGGTGTGACGATCGGCCCCGACACCGGCGAGCCGTCATCGTCGCTACCGGCCTGCTCGTGGTCGGAATCGGCATCCTCGTGTTCACGGGAACCTTCGCTCCCCTCGCCGGCATGTTCAACTTCGGGATCGTCTGAACGCGCGTTGCGGGCGGACTCCTGACCTGCGCCAGGCCCGGCACTGGGCCGTCGTGTGGGAGGATATGACAACCGAGCCGACTGAAAGATTGGAGGATAGAAAGCGTGCCCCTGGCGGCTTTCCTGCCGTTTTTCACAACGCTGGCGGGCGGGGTCGTGGCCCTGCGACTCCGGCATCGGATCCATATCTTCATGGCGCTCGCGGCGGGCGTGGTCGTCGCGACCGCCATCACGGAGCTTCTTCCAGAGGCCTACGACCTCGTCGGCTCTGGCTCGGCGCTCGCGGTGGGGATCGCCGCGCTCGTTGGGTTCGTCGCGTTCAGCCTGATTGAGGCCTTCATCCATCAGACGAGCTTCGAACACTCCCGCGATGCGCACCCGTCCGCCGACCGGATCGGATCCTCCAAATCGGCCGGAACAGGGTCACTGTTGGGGATGCTGCCCCCGATCAGCCTGATCCTCCACAGCGCGCTCGATGGACTCGCGATCGGATTTGGCTTCCAGGCGGGTGCGACGATCGGCTTCGTGGTCCTGCTCGCGGTTCTCGCTCACGACTTCGCCGACGGAATGAATGTCGTGACCCTGGCCCTGGAGGCGGCGCGCGGCGAACGACTCGCGGTCGGTCTTCTGATCCTGGATGCCCTCGCGCCGCTGGCAGGCGCAGCTCTCAGCACGCTCGTCGCGATCTCACCGTCGACGCTCGGATTGCTGCTGGCCTGGTTTGCGGGTGTGTTCCTCGCGATCGGCGCAGGCCACCTGTTGCCCGAGGCTCAGCACGAGGACCCGCGACAGGGACCCTTCCTCGTGGCCCTCTTCGGGCTGGGCGCCGCGATCGTCGTCGGCATCCGTGCCGCATCGGTGTAAGCACGGCGCGGCTGTAACGCCCTCGACGGGCGAATGTCACCTGCCATGCATGCGCCGTTCTGTCAGGCGTGGGCGGTCAATGACCTCGGCTGATCCGTTGCGGTCGCACGGGGGACCGGCTACCGTCGACCAGGAGTTTGGCTCATGAGAGCCATCAATGGCGAGCGTATTCCCGACGATCGGTCAGGCCAGGTGTCATGACCCAAACCACCCGACGGGGCACATACTCCCCGTGGACATGTCGAAACGCCAAGGGTCCCCAACGGTCACGACCGATCCCACATTCCATCGCTGCAGGACGGGACGGCTCAAATGAACCACGACGAGATGATCAATCCGTGGCTCCTGTGCCGGCTGCCGCTTGGCGCCGCGCCGGTCTCGAGGGCCGAAACCGCACTCCTGCCAGCCTGATCGGGGCACACTACTGCCATGGCCGCCGAACAGACCCGGATTCTCGTCGTCGACGATGAGCAGCCGATCATTGATCTGATCAGCGGCTATATGCGGCGCGAGGGGTACGCGGTGACCTCAGTGGGTGATGGCCTTGCCGCGGTCGAGGCCGTGCGCTCGTCACCACCTGACGTCGTCATCCTCGATGTGATGCTCCCCGGGATCGATGGCGTCGAGGCGTGTCGGCAGATCCGGACGTTCTCTGACGCGTACGTCCTCATGCTCACGGCGCGCGACGAGGAGATCGACCGGATCGTGGGGT
>JBDTOF010000106.1:0-4292 GCA_039933375.1 Chloroflexota bacterium | reverse complement strand
TCGAGGCGATCGTCACCTACGACGAGCGGATGGTCGAGGCCGCGAGGCTTCTCGGGTTATCGACCGCCACGCCGCGCTGATCTCCGCGGGCCTCGGAACGGGGCGGCCGGCAGCGATCGTCGCCGGGTTGTTGGACCGGGGGCCGCGCTGTCATCCTCCCGTAGCGAGCGGAGGTTCAGAACGCTGGCGCGCCCAGAGGGTGTTGGGGCGCGATGAGTGGCTCGCCGCGGTACGCAGGCGACTGGCGTGAGGGACGGATACCTACGGGGCGGTCCGCCGCCTTGGGCGACGAGACGCCAGATAGACGCCCTCGCCGCTGAGGCGCGCGGCGCTCAGAGCAACCGCACGATGCCTCGGGTTCCATCGATTTCGACGAGCTGGCCCTCGGCGATCTTGATCGTTGCTCCGGTCACCCCGACCACGGCCGGCAGCCCGAACTCCCGCGCGACTACAGCCGCGTGGGCGAGGATCCCGCCCGTGTTGGTGACCAGGCCGCCGGCAATCGCGAAAACCGGGACCCACGATGGATTCGAGGCGGGGCAGACGATGATGTCTCCGGTCTGGATACGCCCGAAATCCTCGGGGCCCAGTGCCACGCGAGCCGGACCACGAGCGGTCCCGGCGGACGCCCCGACGCCCTTGAGCTCGTTGGTCGCGAGCTTGGCAGCGCGGCTGGTCGAGTCGGTCGCGGCGCGCTCCTCGATCTTCCCCAGAAACCTGGGCGCCTTGAGCCGCAGCTGGCGCTCACGCTCTGACTTCCGCTCCGCGATGACGCTCGTCTGTGTGATCGGGGCCACGAGCAGGCCGGGAATCTCATCTTGGCGGAGGAAGAACACATCGTCCGGCTGCTCGATCGAGCCCTCGCGCACAAGGCGATTGCCCACCCGGACCGCGAGCGTGCGGAGGCGGGCCTGGGCCATTCGGTCGATCCAGTAGTTGTGCGTCTCAGTCAGCGGGCCGATCTCACGGGCGAGCCGGAGCGTTTCCTCGAACTTCGCGAGCTCAGCCGGCTTGTCCCCCAGCGCCAACCGGACACGGTCGGCCAATCGATCAGCCTCCGCCCGCAGTTGGGCCCGCCGATCGGCCGCCCGCTCCGGAGGATGGGCGAGCCGCTGAGCGATCTGGCCGATGAGGATCGTCGGTTCGTCGGACCAGGACGGGAGAGCGAGGTCGTCGAAGCCCTGGCCGAGGTGGCCATGCTTCGCGAGGAACTGCTGGAGCGCCGCCACGAACTCGTCGCCGCCATCGACCCGCGCGACCTCCTCGACCGAAGGCGGAGGCTGCCGGCGGAGCCGTCTCGCCACAGCCGGCCGGGTTGCGGCCATCGAGGTCAGCGCCTCGACATCGGCCTGGACGCTCTGGAGCACATCGTTGGCGCCCTGGATCAGCCGGGCACCCTCGGCGTCGGGGGCATCCGGGAAGGCAGCCCTGTAGAGGTTCGCGAGGTCCTCGGGAAGTTGGTATGCGCTCCATGTCACGACCATGTGGATCGCCCAGGCCCGGGCCGCCGCCTGCCAGGCACGCTGCCAGGCGGCGCTGAGCTCGGTCGCCGACAAGCCGTCGACGTCGATCGCCGCGATCCCGGCGTACAGATCCTGCAGCTCGACGAGCGCGCGGTCCCAGTACGCGCTGGTCTCAGGACCGAACGCCCGGGCCACCATCGCCAGCTGGTCGTCGATCGCCTCGGTGTCGGCGTCCGGCGAGCCGTAGTCCAGCCCGAGATAAGCCCAACCGTTGACCACGAGGAGCCGGTACTGCATGAGCGAGTCGAAGAACTCGTAGCCGGCCCTGAAACCGCCACCCATGACCTCGGCATAGTCCTGCGCGAGCGGCGCGAGCGGGAATGGCAGATGCGTCTCGTCGCGCCACCAGGACAGGCTCGCGAAGGCGGGGTCCGGCCACTCGACCGGGAAGTCGTCGAACGTGTCTGCCGCGCGCTTCGACCCATCGGACGGCGGCACTGCGATGTCCGTCATCGGCGTCGCGATATCAATCGGCGTCGACGGCGACGATGGCCCGAATGACCATGCCCGCTGGCCGGGGGAGTTCGCGTCGGCCTCGATACCTTGAATCCATCGTGCTCATGACCTCTGCCGAAGGACCGGTCGCTGGCGCGCCCGGAGGGATTCGAACCCCCGACCCTCTGATCCGAAGTCAGATGCTCTGATCCACTGAGCTACGGGCGCGTGCCGGCGAGTGTACCCGACCGCCTCGCCCCGCCCGGAGAGCGCCAAAGAGGCGGGCTGGCTACGAACCTCCATCGTCCCAGGTTCCGAATGGGCCATCCTTGAGGTAGAGCCTCAGCCCGTAGGCAATCGAGTCTGCGTGCTCCGCGAATTCGGCCGGCAGCATCATCGAGACTGCTCGGCGCCAGGCGAGCGAGCGCTGGATTGTCCCCGTTTGTCGTGCCAGCTCGGCCGCCGCAACCAGATCCGCCGCCGACCCGAACCGGTGCCACGGCTCGAGATAGGCATCCCGAAGCCGCGTCACCTCTGGGCCGCCAGCACCCCATCCCTTGAAGTACGCCAGCGCGCGAAGCGTGACGACCAGCGAGTGAAAGGGATGAGAGATGCAGGCGTCGCCCCAGTCGGAGATGACATAGCGGCCGTTTCGCACAAAGACGTTGCCGTCGTGCAGGTCATCGTGCTGGAGTGACTCGGGGATGCCGAAGTCGCTCAGGCGTCGGCAGCGTGCGGCGAATTCGTCGAGTCCAGCGCGAACGAGATCAAGCTCGGCCATCGACAGGCCATCTGTTTCGCCAAGCATCAGCAGGTCGGGTTCATCGACCAGGGTCTCGAGCTCAGCAGGCAGTACGGCCAGTCCGAGGTTTGGGACCCCGAGATCCAGCAACTGATCCCGGCGGTCCGCGAGTTCCAGCTGAAGCTCGGCGTATCGCGGCAGCAACTCCGCCCACCGCTCGACTGGGGGAGGGCCGCCCTCGATGTCTCGAAGGCGAACGCCGCTGTCGCGCGTGAGTGTCCAGCCACGGGACGTATCCGCGGCAATGATCCTGGCGGTCTCATCAGGCCAAATCTCGGCGAGGAGCATCGTCAGGGGAGCTTCGAACGCACCGCTCGGTTGCGAGGCCTTGAACCAGAGCGCGCCGGCGGCGGTCGGCACCCGCAGGACCGTTGACCACCACTGGACATGCGGCTGTGTGATCTCACCGTCGATCTCGAGTCCGAGTGCAGCGACCTCGTCCTCGATCCAGGCATGTGCCACAGCTCGCCACTCAGAGTCCCGCCAGACGAACGACTCGTCACGTGGCAATACATCGCTCATCGTCGAGGCACGATACATGGCGCGCGTGGATCAGCGGTCGGCGGGTCGGAACTCGCCACCCGCCACGCCCATCGGCCTCGAAGTTGCGTTGGCTGCCCTGGCGCGGTACATATGAGACGTGCCCCAACCTCCACCCAGCGCCATGGCGCACCCAGGGACGCAGGCGCGTCTTCGCCGCCTGCGACGTTTGCACGGCCGATCGCTCGCGATGGCGATGGGGATCGTTCTCATCGTTGCAGCACCCTTGGCCATCGCCTTCGTCCTTGGGAGTGCGATGCCAGCGAATACGGAGGCTCTCGCCGTCGCTCCGACAGCGACGCCCGCCCGGGAGGAACTCCAGGCCGCGGTAGTCCCCGAGCCGTCAGCTACCTCGGTCCCCTTCGCTCCCCACCCTGATCCGACCGGGGATCGCTCCGGACCCGACACCCGCCGCGCTGCACCCCTCGGCTCGCTCACCGACTACACGTGGCCGATCCGTAACGCCCGGTTGACCCAGCCGTTCGGCCCGTCGCCACTCGGCCAACGGATCGTCGATGGCGCCCCGTTTCACGATGGGATCGATCTTGCGAGCTTCTGTGGCGCTCAGATAACGGCCGCCCACGCTGGAACGGTCCTTGCCGCCGGCCGTCATTACGACGCCTACATGGGCTGGGTCGGCGATCTCACGGCGTACACGGCGCGCCTCAACGCCAAGCACCTCTGGTTGACGCTCCCGAACGTCGTCGTGATCGACGACGGGAACGGCTACCGGAGCGTGTACGCGCACCTCCACAAGGTATTCGTCTCGCCGGGAGACGTGGTCAAGGCCGGGGCGGCAATCGGGACCGAGGGCCAGACCGGGAACGCGACGGGCTGCCACCTGCACTACAGCCTGTTCAGCCCTGACACGACCTCGACCTTTGGATTTGATGCGGATGCGGCGGCTCGCATGCGTCTGCCGACCCGGGAACTCGCGCGCGTGGACCCGCTCCTGGTCCTGCCGCCGCTGGAGGACGCGGGAATCCACTGAC
>JBDTOF010000105.1:0-3737 GCA_039933375.1 Chloroflexota bacterium | reverse complement strand
GGCTCGCCGTTTCGAAGCGAGGGGCGGGTAAGCGACAGCGGGCGTCCGTTCACTGAGAGGTCTCCTGGGCACGGAGGGGGCCGCACGTGGCGGGGCTTCCTATTCTGCTCCAAATCGGCGATCTCTGCCGATCCGGGAGCTGCCAAAATGGCGGCGATGCAACGAATCTCTGTCATCGGCTCGAGCGGGTCGGGCAAATCGACCATGGCCCGCGCCCTGTCGCGGGTCCTCGGGCTGCCTCGTCTGGAACTGGATTCGGTCTTCCATCAAACCGGCTGGCATCCGAAGGACGATGCGGCGTTTCGGGCCGAAGTCGCGGCCTTCATTGAGCGCGATGCCTGGGTGGTTGACGGCAACTACACGAGGCACGGGGTGGCCCAGGTCGTGTGGCCGCGGGCCGACACCGTCGTGTGGCTCGACCCACCGCGGTCGACGGTAATGCGACGCATCATCCGGCGCACGATCCGACGCGTGGTTACCCGGGAGGAACTCTGGAACGGCAATCGGGAGAGTTGGTCGAACCTGTATAGCCCGAAGCCAGAGAACAACATCATCCTATGGGCGTGGACCCGACACGGTCCGACGCGCCAGCGGTACGAAGTGTTCATGGACGACGGGACGTGGGCGGATCTGGCGGTCATTCGGCTTCGGACCGCACGCGATGCCCGCACCTTCCTCGATGGACTGTCCACGGCTGGCGACGTCCGGGCCGTCGAGGCCGGTCCATAGGCGTTACTCGAAGACGCGCCCTGGGTTCAGGATTCCGAGTGGATCGAGGGCGGCCTTGATGGACCGCATCACACCAACGGCAGCGTCGCCGTGCTGCACGGACAGCCACTCCCGGCGCGTCGCACCGATCCCGTGCTCGGCCGTCACCGTGCCTCCCAGGGCGAGGGCCGCCTCAAAGATCTCGTCGCGAACGAGGCGGGTGAGTTCGGCGGCCGCCGGATCATCACGATCGAAGATGAGGTTCGGATGGAGATTGCCGTCGCCAGCGTGACCGAAGGTCGCGCAGCGGACGCCATGGGCAGCCGTGATCCGGACGATGGCACGCAGCAGATCGGGCACCCTGGAGCGAGGCACCCCAACATCCTCCATCCGGACGGTCCCTTGCCGCTCCAGCGCGCGGAGTGCCAATCGCCGCGCCTGGCGCAGCCAGTCCGCCTCCTGGGTCGTGGCGGCTTTGACGATGGACGAACCACCGGCAGCGCGGCACGCAGCTTCTGCACGATCGAGCTCGCCCGCCGCATCGGTCGCGTCGGATTCGACCATCAGCATCGCTGCAGCGGCGGTATCGAGCCCAAGGTGATGCCAGTCCTCGACAGCGAGGATCGTCTCGCGGTCCATCAACTCGAGCGTGACGGGAACGAGACCCGCCGCGGTCATCCTGGCGACCGCATCACCGGCCGCATCGACGGTTTCGAAGAACGCCAGGAGCGTGGCTCGCGGCCCCGGGGCAAGGCGCAGTCGGAGGATCGCCTCGGTGATGATGCCCAGGGTCCCCTGGCTGCCCACGAACAGGTGCGTGAGGCTATAGCCCGCGACGTCCTTGACGTTCCGACCCCCGGTCCGGATCACCGTCCCGTCGGCCAGCACGACCTCCAGGCCGAGGACGGCGTCACGGGTCTGTCCGTATTTCACGCAGCACAGCCCACCGGCATTCGTCCCGAGGTTGCCCCCGATCGAACACGTCTCGTAACTGGCGGGATCGGGGGCATAGAAGTAACCCTCCTCGGCGACCGCCGCCTTGAGGGTCGCGTTGATGACACCCGGCTGGGTGATCACGCACAGATTGGCACCATCGATTTCGAGGATCTGGTCCATTCGGGTCAGGGCGATCGTCAGGGCGCCCTCGATCCCGGCTGCACCACCCGACAGCCCGGTTCCGGCTCCACGCGGCACCACCGCCACCCGGTGCTCCGTGGCGAGCCGCAGCAGCGTGGACACCTCGTCCGTCGTCCGAGGCAGGGCGACCGCGCCGGGCAGGCTCGCGTCGAGATAGGCGGTCTCGTCGTGGCGGTATGACTCCCGATCGACCGGGTCCGTCAGCAGGGGCATCTCTGGCAGCGCGTCGCGGGCATCTGCGACCAGGCGCGTCAGGTCCATCGGATCCGTCATTTCGCTCACGGTTCGATGGTAGACGCCATCCGTCGATCCGCCGCGGTCGCGCGCGCCATTTGCCGGAATCGCTGCGGCAGCACCCGCGCCCAGGCGCGCCACGCGCCCACGAGCCAGGAGCTCACGACTCGTTCGCGTGTTCCCCAGGGAAATCCGTAGCCGTCCCTGACAGGCTCCGGCAGGAGTCCGATCCCCGGCCAGAACAGCCAGGCGATCGCCGCCGAGGGGACCTTGTCGCCAGCGCGAGCAAGGGCATCGAGGGGGCCCGGCGGGACCGTCCCGGCCAGGGGCGACGTCAGCGTCCGGATCGCCGGGCTCAGCGGCGGACGGAGAATGGCATCCGCGAGCTCGCGAGCCAACGGCCCGACGACGACCGGACCGCGGTGGCCGATCATCGCGCTCACGTATGCGTCGAACGCGTCGACGCTCGCGGGCAGCTTCCCTTCCGGGATCCCGAACGCCCGCCCTACGGGAAGCGATTCCTCGTACAACCGAGCCCGGGCGGGGTGATCCAGCGGCTCGAGCCAGGCGCTGCCTGCGGCCATCGTCGAATCGACCAGCGTCGCATGGACCCACAGCGCCAGGTCGGGGTCGCGGGCATCGTAGGACCTGCCGTCAGGGAGATCGCCCCGGATCCCACGGTGAAGGTTGTTAAGGCGACGAATCTCGGCTCGCGCGGCACCGGTCGTGCCATAGACGATGCGCAGGTACGAGCGGAGCGTGCCGGTCAGTCTCCGCCACGGATCGGTTCTGAAGTCGGAGTGCTGGTCCACGCCCGCGGCGATCGCGGGGTGCGCGACCTGCATCAGCAGCGCGCGCGGTCCGGCACCGAGGAGCAGGAATGCCTCGCGATCGAGCCGCCAGGTGACGCTGTCCGGTCCGAACAGACCGGCGTCGGGACCGCTCAGCGGTCTCCCGGCCGACGCCCAACCAGCCACCATGCCGCGGGGAAGGCCGCGGAGGCCAGTGCCAGTTTCACGATCTCGCCCGGGAGGAACGGCGCCACTCCGTTGCTGATGGCCCAGCTCATTGGCTGGCCCGTGCTGTAGGCAAGCCACGGCACGCCGAGCGCGAAGATCGCGACATCACCGATCAGCATCGCGCCCACGGCACCGATCATGTTTCGATCCCAGCCGAGCTCCGCGAGGCGGCCCGTCAGGGCGCCGGCCAGGACGAACCCGATCAGGTAGCCCCCCGTGGCGCCCTGGACGATCTCGATCCCATGCTTGGCATCGGCATAGACCGGCAGCCCGACAATCCCGAGAAGCAGGTACAGACCGGTCGCGGCAATACCCCGCCGGAAGCCGAGCGCTCCGCCTGCAAGGAGCACCGCAAACGTCTGGCCCGTGAACGGAACCGGGTTGCCCGGGAAGTAGAAGCGGGCCTGCGCCGCCAACGCGATGAGGAGCGCGCCAGCCAGGATGAGGGCGAGGTGGCGAAGTCGAACGCCGATGCCCTCGGACACCCGCACCGGGACGAGAAAGTCGGCAAGGGTGATTCCGCGCTCACCGACGGCGGACCGGTCCAGTCGTGGCACCGACATTGACAATCAGGATCCTCCAGCGCGAATCCGGGGCCGCGCGCCGCGAGTCTAGCAGACCCTCCGCGCCGCTCCGACC
>JBDTOF010000104.1:0-2114 GCA_039933375.1 Chloroflexota bacterium | reverse complement strand
CGAGGCGATCACGATGCCTTTGCCGTGCTCGCGACGGCAGCGTCAGCCCGTCTGGACGCGGCCGCGCGCCTCATCCTGCGGGACCCGGAGCTCGCGCGTGACGCGGTCCAGAACACCCTCGTTCGTGCCTGGCGGGACCTGCCCGGGCTTCGCGACCCGGACCGGTTCGATGCCTGGCTCCATCGCCTCCTGGTGAACAGCAGCCTGGACGAAGCACGCCGGCGACGGCGCCGCCCCATCGAGGTCGCCTTCCTGGAGGTTCACGAGCCGGCAGATGGCGACTCGAGTCGCCATCTTGCCGACCGGGACTTGGTCGAGCGCGCCCTCGTCCGGCTCCAGCCGGAACATCGGGCGCTCGTCGTCCTGCACTACTACCTCGGCTATTCCCTGCCCGATGCCGCCACTTCGCTCGGGATCTCCCTCTCGACTGCGAAGTCGCGGCTCCATCGGGCGATGCAGGGACTGCGCCGATCAATGATCCCGGACGCATCCGTCGTCCCCGTGGAAGGAGGCACGAGGGCATGACCGCATTCGACCACTTCGACCCCTTCGAGCGGCGGATCACTGAGGCGATCGACGAGATCGCTGAGGCCCGGCGTCCCGAATACCTAGACGCCGTCCTCCAGCGGACTGCGCGCACGGCGCAGCGACCTCGCTGGCTCTTTCCCGAAAGGTGGATGCACGTGAACAGGAAGCTCCTCACGACTGCGACGGCGACGCTCGTCGTCGTCCTGGCGGCCGGCGTTTACATCGGCCTGCGCCAGCCGTCCGGGTCCGGCGGCCCGGCATCGACCCCGTCACCGTCGGGCAGCCCGGGTGCCACGCCCCTCGCCGCGGGCCTGCCGACCGGGATGGGCCTACCGACCAACGCGCCGGACACGCTTCGAGCTGCGACCTGGATCGCCAACGCGGAGCCAATCCCGGGCCTCGCGAATGACGCGAGGATCCGTATCGAGACGAACCCAGGCGGAAACGAGCTCTGGCTGGAGAGCGGCTCGACGGGCACCCCTACGATCACGAGCGACGTCGTCAGCGCCGGCCCCGGTGAAATCGGGCTTCTCTCAATGGTCGCCGGCGGTGGCTGTCAGATCGGCGACTTCGGCCGGTACCAACTCACCAACCTGGTTCCTGATGGGAGCGTCGTCAACGTCTCCGCGACGGCGGATACGTGCTCGACTCGCATGGCCGCGCTCGCACGGCAGTGGGCCCGGGCGATCGACCGACAGAGCCAGGGCGGGCGGGGCGTCGTGGACGCATTCGGGCCCGACTCGGTCTTCCTCATCACGCTGCCAACCGGGTCCTACTCGACCGAGACGACCCCCGACAGCGCATCGATCCACGACTCCGTCAAGGATCGGACCCTGATCATTGTCAAGGACCCGGTCGGCTTCACCATGCCGTGCTCGAGTGACGGTGGCGCGCGACTGCCGCTTGTGGCCAACGCCAAGGCGTTTGTGGCGTACCTGGGGACGCTTCCCGGGTTCACCGTCCAGACGACCGACCTGACGATCGACAGCCGGCCCGCCGTGCTCGCCACGGTCCCAAGCGTGAAGACCGCCGACTGTCCGTCCGGACGTGTGAATGAATGGGCTCCGAGCAAACAGGTGACCAGCGGTTCGTGGTTGCTCAACCAGGGCGAGACCGATGTCCTCTATCTGGTTGAGGTCGGGTCGGATCTCTATCTCCTCCAATGGCTCGGCGGGGATGTCTCCCTCGTCGAGACACAGGCGTTGCTCGCCACGGCCAATTGGTCGACTTCGCTGCCCTCTCTCAACCCCTGACGCGACCTCGGTGACCCCACGGCGCCGCCGGGCCCTTGACGAGCGCGGCGGCGGCGGTCACATTCCGCCATACCTTCGGCGGACAAGGCGTAATCCAGACTAGGAGTTGGCGACAATGCGGTCAGGTGTGTCGGAGCTCCGGGCGCGGACACGCGGACGGCTCTTGACTCCGGAACACGCCGCGTACGACGCTTCTCGGCGAACCTTCAACGCGATGGCCGGCGGCCGTCCCCTCGCCATCCTGCAGCCCCAGGACACGGAAGACATCGTCGCGGGCGTCCAGTGGGCGGCCGATGCTGACGTCGGCATCGGCATCCGTGGCGGCGGTCACAG
>JBDTOF010000103.1:0-1564 GCA_039933375.1 Chloroflexota bacterium | reverse complement strand
ACGAGTTCAACGAGGAGTGGGCGCGCTGGTTCCCCGGCGACTCACCGGTCGGCCAGAGCACCCTGCTGCCGCCGTCGCACCGGCGGGCCGGCTTCCGGATCTCCATCGGAGCGATCGCCGAAGCCTAGGCGAGTCTTCGGTGGTGTTGTCCAGGCGCACTACGACTGGCGGGCGTGAGCCGTCTGGCTAGACCTTCATCTCGTCGATCCAGCACCACGTCCACGTGTAGCCGGGCAGGTCGGCTCGCATGATCGGATGCTGCGTTTCCACGAAGTGCGCCCGCGCGTGGCGGTTCGGCGAGTTATCGCAGCAGCCCACGTGCCCGCACGTCAGGCACAGGCGCAGCTCAACCCACGTTCCGCCGATGGCAAGGCACTCCTGGCAACCGGCCGTTCGCGCCTCTACGGAGTGCACCTGGTCGAGATGCGAGCACTTGGTCTCGCCCCGGCCGGTGAACTTCTTGAATGCGTCGGTCAGTCTTGGCATGTCGTCCTCGCGCCTCGTTGCCTGCCCACCGTAGCACCGCCCGCCCGTGGCCAGACGCCGATTCGCCACGAAACCCCCGGGCGGTGGGGTCTTGACATGGTTCATATATTCACGAGATGAAGCGTCTCGCGAATGGTCCCGACCGGCCCTATCTCAGCCGACTTCGCGAGGAACAGGCCGACGCCACACGGGTCCGCATCCTGGATGCCACGGTCCGGGTCATGGCCGGCGCTACGGCCTTCGTATCAATCCCCGCGGTGGCGCGCGAGGCGGGCGTTTCGGTGCCTACGGTGTACCGCCACTTTGGAACCAAGCGGGACCTGCTCGCTGCGGTCTATCCGCACATCGTGCGTCGGGCGGGTCTGGATGAACTGGTGGCACCTCGGTCACTGGCTGAGCTCCGGGATGGCGTGCGCGCCCTATTCAGCCACGTCGAATCGTTCGGTCAGCTGGCCAGGGCCGCCATGGCCAGCCCGGCAGCCGACGAGGCGAGACGGATCAACATGCCGGATCGGATCGAGATGAGCCGCGCGTTCGCCGACTCCATCCGTCCGAAGCTTGCGCGCTCCGATCGGGACCGACTGGCGCGACTGCTGGTGATCCTCCTGTCGTCCTCGGCGCTGCGCCTGTGGCGAGATCACCTGGGTGCGTCGATCGACCAGGCGGCCGACGACATCGACTGGATCGTGCGGGCAGCGGTCGCCGCCTCGGATCGAGAGTCCTGATCATGACTGCAGCAGCGTTGCTCCGCCTCAACCAGGTCGGCACCAGTGACGCGGCCGAGGTCGGGGGCAAGGCAGCCAGCCTCGGAGAGTTGATCCGCTCGGGCACACGTGTACCCGCGGGTTGGGTCCTGCCCGCCGGGGCAGCTGGCCTCACCGCAGCGGAGCGCCAATCGTTGGTCCGTGCCGCGGACGCAGAGCTGGGTGCCGGTCCTTTCGCGATCCGATCGAGCGGCATCGCGGAAGACGGCGTGGAACGTTCGTTCGCAGGCATGTACGAGACCGTACTCAACGTCGCACCGGATGGGATCCCCGATGCGATTGAACGAGTGCTCGCGAGTGCGCAGGCGTCGCGC
>JBDTOF010000102.1:0-1571 GCA_039933375.1 Chloroflexota bacterium | reverse complement strand
CGGTCCTTGGACTTGGCCCGGAAGACCTGGTCGCCGGTCGCGAGGACCTCGTCGAGGAGGAGGATGTCCGGCTCGACCGACGTCGCAATCGCAAATCCGAGCCGGGCCCGCATGCCCGATGAGTAGGTCTTGATCGCGGCGTCGATGAACTGGCCGATATCCGCGAAGGCAATGATCGACTCGAGGCGGCGCTGAATCTCACCGTCGTCGATCCCAAGGAACGCGCCCGCGAGCAGGATGTTCTCGCGGCCCGAGAGCTCCTGGTCAAAGCCGGCCCCGAGGGTCAGCAGGCTGGACATCCGACCACGGACGTCGATCCGGCCCTCACTCGGTTCGATGATCCCGGCGAGTGACTGGAGCAGGGTCGACTTGCCGGCCCCGTTCGGCCCGATGACGGCGAGTGACTCGCCGCGGTCCACCGTGAATGACACATCCCGGAGCGCCCAGAAGTGACCGCCTGCGCCCTCGCGCCTGATGGCCTGGGCGAGCGAATTGCGGATCGTGTTCTTGCGGGTCAAACGCAGGTTGTAGCGGACGCCAAGACCCTCGACCTCGATGGCCGGCCCCGTTGGTGTCACGGCGCTTTCGCGCCCACGCCGCCCGATCACAGGACCTTCGCAAACATCGGCTCGGTCTTCTTGAAGAACCACGTGCCGAACAGCAGGAAGAGGAGCGAAATACCGAGGATCGCTCCGAGCGCCGTCCAGTCGGGCGCCTTGCCCTCGTAGATGAGGGCGCGATAGGCCGTCAGGATCGAATAGAACGGGTTGAGGCGGATGAGATCCGCGATCACCCGGTGGGAGTCACTCATCTTGTCGATGACGCTCGCGCCATAGAGGACCGGGGACATGTAGAACCACATCCGTAGAGCGTGGATCGACAGGTTGGAAATGTCCCGGAAGAACACATTGAGGGCGGACACGGTCAGACAGAACGCCATCGTGAAGACCAGTTGTACGACCGCGACGACCGGGATCAGGATCAGCCAGGGACTGATCCGGTCCGAGTAGAAGAGAACCAGCAAACCGGTGAGCGGGATGAACCCGAACGCGAACTGGGTGATGCCAGCCAGGGTCGCGGCAACCGGCAGGACGATCTTCGGGAACTGGACTTGCTTGATCACCTTGTCCTGTCCACTGACCGAGGTGATCGCGTCGCCGACCGAACTCGAAAACCACTTCCAGGGCAGGATCGCGGCAAACAGGAAGAGCGGATAGTCCTCCTCCGGCCGGGAAAAGATCACCGTCAGGAGGATGACGTACACGATCATCTGGAGGAGTGGATCGAGGACCCACCAGATGTTGCCGAAGACGGTGTCGCGACCCTTCTTCCTGAGGTCCGCGGACACCAGGTAGCGGATCAGCCGTCGCCTCGACCAGACGTCGCTTGCAGCCAGGGCAAGGAGGCCGACGGGACCGGGCCGGGCAGCGGACGTTCGAACCCCGGGCACGGTCTGGCTGGACCTCGACATCGCGGCGAACGGTAGCATGGAACCGGCGGCGGTCGCTCCCGCCCATAATCCCCGCCATGGCCCTCAGGATCCTTGTCGTGGCGCGCTGGTATCCGTCCCA